>NZ_JACKZU010000080.1:0-24667 GCF_014222165.1 Nostoc sp. 2RC | reverse complement strand
GGCATGGGGCATGGGGCATAGGGCATGGGGTATTGGTAATTAGTTTTGACTAATGACTAATGACTAATGACCAATTAATGATTGAAAATCAGTTAATATCAGCTGTAGTCGGCGCTAATTACAGATGCTTATGACTGCTCAACTGCCCGAATCTCAAATAACATCTGGTTCAGATTTGTATGAGCAAGATTTTTACTTGTGGATTCAAACCACAGTAGAACTGCTCAAGCAAAAGAATTTCACACAACTGGACTTAGAAAATTTAATTGAAGAAATTGAAACAATGGGTAGGAGTGAAAAGAAAGCACTCAGAAGCAATTTGGAAGTGGTGTTAATGCATCTATTAAAGTATAGGTATCAGCCCGAAAAGCGCTCCGGGAGTTGGCAAGCAACGATTCGAGAGCATCGCAAACGCCTCAGAGAAACTCTAGAAGAAAGTCCTAGCCTGAAACTATATTTTGATGAGGTCTTTGGAGAGTGTTATAACCACGCTAGACTATTGGCTGCTGATGAAACTGAATTAGCTGTGGCTACGTTTCCTGAAAAATCTCCCTTCATACCAGAGCAAATCCTCAATCCTGCTTTTTTACCTGAGTCGAGATAATTCGTCAGATTTAGACCCATTGGCATAGTTATCGAAGAATACAATTAATAAGATAAAGATGTAGTCTGAAGGATTAAAACTAAGTAAGTTTGCTTATGGGTGTTTCTGTAATCTACAGCGCAATTCCTCCTAGCAGTACGCTGTACGCGCGCCTTCAACGTGAAAAGGCACTTAGCACCCTTGTAGTTTATATCTTTTCCTATGGTTGTGGTATCTACCGCTTTTTTGAGATTGAACCTGAAGAGATTAATGAAGTCCTTGAAGATGCGATCGAAACACACAAACAGACTTTTGGATCTGAGCTAGAAGCACATCAGGTAATTGCCGAATTGCAATCTGAGTTAAGGCGTACTTGTCAACTTTATCCAGGGATTGAAGATAGAACAGCATTACTAGAAAAATCATCTGCTGAGATCCAAGAACGTTTGTCGCGGGAACTATCGAGAAGACAAGTTAGTAATGCTAATGAGATTGTTCAAAAACTCATCTTCGGAGACCAAACTCTTGCTCCTACTCTGTTGCCAGCGCAGGAGTCATTGGGGCTTATATCCCGTGAGCTAGTCAGTCAAGGAGCTAGCATTCTTCGACAGATCGATCCTGAAGCACTTTTTGCGAGAGATCGAAGTTGGGAAGGATGGTGTCTTAATGGCTTAGAGCATTGGAGGAGTTTGTATATTTCAGCAGCCGAAAACAATGAGGAGATATTGGTTGGTTAAGGCAATGTCTTTCATCCCATCCTGACAAACAATTGAGTTTTCCTAACACATTTTTATATCAAACCCGATTTTTTACCTGAGTCGTAATCATAAGCTCTATGATGATGTAAAACTGTTTTGGTTGCTTCCCCATGACTCAAGAAACTTCCACAAAAGCGGCCGTTGTTTTCGATATTGATGGTGTTGTGCGTGATGTGAGTAATTCCTATCGCCGAGCGATCGCAGATACCGTAGAATACTTCACAAAGGCTGCATATCGTCCCACACCCTTAGATATTGACCAGCTAAAATCAGAAGGTGTATGGAATAACGACTGGGAAGCATCCCAAGAATTAATTTACCGCTACTTTAGCGTTCAAGGGCAGAGTCGTGAAGAATTGCAACTAGATTACAATGCCATAGTGGCTTTTTTCCAATCGCGTTATCGAGGCCCAGACCCCAATAATTTGACGGGTTATATCTGTGATGAACCGTTATTATTACAATCCAGCTACTTAGACGAACTAACACAAGCGGGGATTGCTTGGGGATTTTTCAGTGGCGCTACTCGTGTTTCGGCTAACTATGTCCTAGAAAAACGTTTGGGTTTGCAATCTCCAGTGTTGATTGCGATGGAGGATGCACCGGGTAAACCAGACCCCAGTGGACTTTTTGCTACAGTTAGTCAAATAGAAAATGGCATTGAGCAAAAATCAGCGATCGTGTATGTGGGGGATACCGTAGCAGACATGTATACTGTGGAAAAAGCACGGAGTTTAGATTCTGCTCGCACTTGGATTGGTGTAGGAGTTCTACCACCCCACGTCCAAGAAACACCGACACGGAGTGAGGCATACAGTGAAACACTCCTAAGAGCCGGAGCTGCGATGGTTTTGTCTAATGTGCAAGAATTAACGCCAATCCAGATTCAGAAATTAATTAGCAGAGTGTGTGCTTAAAAATAAGCTAATTTAGATATAGATATTATTTCTCAATTAACCTAGAAAAGCATTGACACCTAAGCTGTAAAGCGCCAGTAATTATTATCTCTCATGAACATTTTCAGTAACTTACTTTCTCAACCAACTCAGCCTGCACCTGCAAAAAAACAACGTCGAGGAATTGAAATTAAATCCCCGCGTGAAATTGAAATCATGCGGCAATCGGCGACAATTGTAGCAACTGTGCTAAAAGAAATTTCTGAGTTAGTAAAACCAGGAATGACCACAGCTGACTTGGATGCTTATGCGGAAAAACGCATCCGCGAAATGGGTGCAACACCAAGTTTCAAAGGATATCACGGGTTTCCAGGTTCTATTTGCTCCAGTATTAATAATGAAGTAGTACATGGTATTCCTAGTGCCAAGAAAGTAATCCGTCCTGGGGATGTCTTAAAAGTAGATACAGGCGCTTATTATCAAGGCTTTCATGGTGATTCTTGCATTACGATCGCTGTTGGAGAGGTCACTCCATTAGCAGCTAAGTTAATTCGCGTTGCAGAAGAAGCTTTATTTAAGGGCATTGAACAAGTTAAGGCTGGTGTGTACTTGCTTGATTTAGCTGGCCCCATTGAAGACCATGTCAAAGCTAACGGCTTTAGTATCGTGGAAGAATTTACCGGACACGGTGTCGGTCGTAACTTGCATGAAGAACCTTCTGTGTTTAACTTCCGTACCCGCGAATTGCCAAATGTGAAACTTCGTGCGGGGATGACGCTGGCAATTGAGCCAATCGTAAATGCGGGTTCTAGACATACACGGACATTATCTGACCGTTGGACGGCTGTAACTGTGGATAATGCTTTGTCTGCTCAGTTCGAGCATACTGTCTTGGTAACGGAAACTGGTTATGAGATTTTAACTGACCGTTCTAAAGTTTAATTGTTAGTTCAACTTAAATGTGATTGAGAGAGGCGAAACGTCAAAAGCAGCCGATTTGCCTCTTTATTTTTTTATGCAAAGCTTTGTGGAGATTTTATAGCAGGCAATAGGCAACAGTCAACAGGAAAGAAAGTCTCTTGTTGTCGGGCTTTTACCATCAGTTTATGTCCTAACTTAGTTGCAAAAAACTACAAAGCGATCGCCACTACTGTCCCGATGTCCAAGATTTGAGTTTGGTTAGTAGGGGTTTAGAAGGTGTGGACAAATTCAGCCGATATTGGAATATTGGCACATAGGAACCATTCCCCTCGCGAACGGTGACAAGAAAGGCTGTTTGATTGCGTGGGTCTTTGGTAATTTTTTCAATGTAACCAGATTGGATTTTTTCTATGTTTAAAGGTTTTGCTTGTTTAAATCCTGGTTGTGAAATACAAATAATAGTGGTTCCATCTTGATATCTACCTGAGTAAAACCAATAAGTTTGTCCTTTGGTTTTAAATTCAGATTTATAGAAAATAGTAAACCTGTCAAATTCATCTAATTGCTGATTTTGTTTGCAGTTATCGTTAATGTATATTTCTTGGGCAGTACTTGGAGTATTAAAAAATAAACTCAGTATAGAACCAATCGCTAATCCTGTTATCAGCGTTTTCTGAGGAATGCGGTTAAAAATCATACTTTCTCACTGTTGACTAGATTATTCGATGATAAGGAAAAAATAGTTGACTGTTGAGGTTCACAGTCAACTGTCAACAGTCTTCTATGGAATATTTTTACTTTATAAATAGCCTTTTAAGCTTTATCTGTTGATGTGATACCAATTTGAAAAAAGAATGCTACAGATGGATTTCCAGAATCGAGATGCACAAAGCAATTCCTAATCCAAAAGTTTATAACGCTTGTGATTTTGAATAAGTTATTGACAGCGAAGTTGATGCGGCAACAATTGAGAAATTAACGAAAATTTACAATCTCAAAATTTGCTTATGAGTGAACTTTTCCTTTAATAAAACGGTGAAGCAGGCGGCAAGGCCAGAAAAAAGCTGCACAGATACTTACTGAAGTAATGACAGCGACAATTCGCCAATTTAAATTAGGCGAATTGTCAGACTCCAAGGACTGAGTTTGTGTGCTTTTAACTAGTTCTGGCGCAGAATCAGAGAGCTGACTGGCTGTACTCACCCCTTCAATTGCCGCTCCAATGAGATAAGCTACCAGGGCAATTATTAGCCAGTGATTCATTCTGTTGGACTATTTGAATTGTGAGCGTATGCTTGGGGGTAAACAATCATTTGGTTTCTCGTCCTAATGATTGCCGCCTTGTTCTAACGATAATCGACCTTCAGCCGTATCGCGAATTAGAGGTAGTTTAGATTTTATGTAAGTATTGAGTGTGCTGTCTACTTGAGGATCAAGCCCTTGCTTAGCTTGTAACTGCTGGAGGATTAGTTGTACTAATGCAGCATCATCAAACTGGAGCAGGGTGTTGACCTGGGTAGACTCGATTACAGCCCAGAGCTGTTGGATCATTTTGGGAGCGATCATGAGCTTGTAACTTTTAATATTTTCTTTATATTTGCACGAATTTATAATTTATGGTTGGTTTTTCTCTGAATATTTGTAACGATTTAGGTTAAGAGTTGATAGTTGACAGTTGACAGTTGACGGTTAATTGTGGGGATGAGAGAGCAAAGGGGGTCATAATATTTAGGGCAAAAATACTTAATACCAATTCCAAATTACAGCGCTTTTCAAGTAATTCAACTACACCACTCCCTACTCCCCATTAACCGCCTCAATTGTGGTCTAAATACCACCAAAAATACTGTAATAAAGCCCACAAAATATCGACAGTCATCAGTCAACTGTCAACCGTCAACACTAGACTTCTAAGAGAAGTGGGGAAAAGGTTAAGGGTTAAAGGGGAAAGGGCAAATCAAAACCCTTTTCCCTTTCCCCCTCTTACAAAAGTAACTTTTGCTCATAGGTCTACTCTATTGTTGTGGTTCTACTGCACAAGAGGGTTGTCGAGCAGAAGGCGGATCGGGATAAATAGCTAGAGTGTGATATTCTGGAGCATTTTCGACATACAATACTCGAAAAGTATACAGTTTGTTTCTACCTTGGCTTTCAGTAACAACTGTTAAAAGTGTATTGCTAGTTTTCGGAAGTCCGGGAATATTTAATCTGGGAATTCGCCTGAGTTGAATTACGTTGGCTGCTGAGTTTTTACAATCTCCGGTAGTAGTGTTTGGTTTTTGACCAAACTGCATACACACTGGGCCATCAAAATCTATAGTTACTTGCGATGGATCGTTTAACCAAACTTTTTTAATGACTTCGCCAGCTGGAATAAAACTTAAGTTTGTTCCTTGTTGATAAGAAACATGGAGGGTGGGTAACAATCCTCCTAAACCCTGTCCTTGACAGGAAAATATGGAGCGGAGAACGGCATTATTAGCTACAGCACGACCTACCAATAACAGCATAGTAACCGAGAAAATTAAGGAAGCTATTGGTAGGAAATAGGAATTTTTGAGGATATTTCCTGGTAATTTAGTATTATTTTTCATGGTTGCACAAGGGGATATTGGTAGACACAACAGGGAACTAAAAAAGCTTATCCCAACCGTATTGGAAGATAGGGAAGAAAAATAATTACTAAATTATTACCTAATTCCAAATTGTGAATTCCTATGCCTTATAAGCCAGGATTCAGTGTTAAGTAAGAGCCGAAAATTGGGATAGATATTATCTTCTAAAATTGGGTTGCTTGGTTGACATAGATTTCAACATTTGTGCCTGCTGGCAAAAACCAAACGTTCGTTTGTTGTGACATTTGGGCGATGGCCTGTTGATTGCGTTGGGCAATTTGCGGTACTACGGAGTTCAAACCACCTTCGACGATGCCAGCTGGAATATTTTCTCCAGTGTTGGTGTTGCTCACAACTGTGCTTCCACCATTGATGGTGACGACTTGGCCGTCGGTGCGATTTAATAACTCTGCGGCTTTGCCAATACCTCCTAAAACAAATAGTCCCAAATCCATTGATGCTACAGAGGAACTTTGACCGGGAAATTTATTACCTATTAAAGGTCTGCCTTTGTTGCCGCGAATAATAATTGAATTGTTGGGTAAGCTTCGTTCTGTGAGGTTGCCATCATTTTGTGACATAACTTTGGTTATGTTCATCTGCACAAGACCTTGTTCGGAAATAGAACGAATTTCAGTGAGAAATTCGGTGTTTGCAGGTAAAGCGACCTCACCATTGGCGGCTTTTAGCGGTTCTTTCAATCGAACTACAAATACGTTTTTATCTGTTTGTTCTTCGTTATTGCCTCCTCTGGTAGTTTCGCCAAATATCGCCGTTGCCAATACGGCTTTGGCACTAGTACCGATGGCTACGGTATTCTGTCCTTGTGGTTGTGCTTGGCTAACTACGGCAGGCCCCTGTTGTGGGGGTTGTTCGCCAGGATTGGGGTTTGGTGTTTCTTGAGGTGGCTGCTGAGGCTGCTGCATTTCGTTTGTAGGTTGGGGAGCAGCTGCGATGTTATTGGGTTGTTCGGTGACATTGACCTGGCCGTAGCTACCTAATTTTGCTAGTTTTGTCCACTCATCAAATGGGTTTGGTGGGGCTGGTGGGGTAATGGTAACTACGGGTTGAGTGTTTGGTCTGAGAACTGGTAGTTGGGGTGTTAGTAAAGGTTGGGGAGCTGGTACTCTGACGATGCGCTCAATGGTCACTGGCTGAGGAACGTAAGCTGTTGGTGGGGGTGTGGGTATCACTTGCTGTCTCCTGGTGGAAGAAACTGATGGTTGTGCCAAGGCTACTGTGGAAGTTGGTTTTGGCGTTCTCAGCTTTTCTTGGGCGGCTTTTACTGACTGTGCTTGTTCGGTTAGGGCTAATTTTGTTTTCAGAGTCTCGATTTCGCTTTGCAGCTGTTCAGAAGTTGTTTGGTTTGTGGGTTGCGATCGCACTGGTGGAGTGACAAGATTATTTCTGGGCTTTTGACTACTACCACTCATCAATTGCGACAAAAACACACCAGCCACCAAAACTACTGCTAAGGTAGCTGCACCTACTAGGCCTAATTTGGCAAAAGGATTAGATGAGAGGGGCTGCTCTGTTTTAAGTTCTTCTGGTTCGGATGACGGTTCGGATATTGCAGCTTCTTCTAATGTTGTTTGGCCTAGACCTTGTCTATGAAAGGCATCGCTAGCAGGTTCTTCTTCAAAACCAACCAACCTAGCCATCCGTGATTCCCAATCGTCATATTCTATTTCTAGTTGGCGATCGTCGGTGTCTAAAGTTAATAAATTTGGTGGAGAGGTTTCTGTCGGAATTGAATATTGAGTCATGGTAAAGCTTAGTTGGAATTTCCAGAACAATTTTTATCTTGAATTTCACAGACATTATAAATTTCTAGTCTGGCTTCACCAAGGCGGTAAACCGCAAAGTGCGACGGTAGCGGCGCATTTGGTAGTGAAGTTGCTGGCTCATTTATTGCTCTAACTAAAATTTGTTTATTAAAGGAAGTTGATTTTCCCAATTTATCATAACTGCTAAAAGTCAATTGGTTGGCAAACATCTCGACTTTCCATTGACCATTACCTATTTTTGTCGGTTGAGATATTTTTTGGATTACTAATACATTTTCAGTGCCTCGATTGACATTTTCAAATTGGCTATCTGGGTTTAAGTTAATTACTTGTGATTTCATTTTTTGCTTAAAATCATCAGCCACCAATTGAGAACTAATTTCCCAGACTGTTGTTGGTGGTTGTTGCTGCGACCAGCTAAGCATTAGATTCATAGTTTCGGCTACAAAGCGCCGAATAGTTTCTGGTTGTCGCTCTAAATTCTCTTGGGGGTCTGCTGTAATCACGCGACCATCAACAAGTTGTACTAAACTTTGAGGCGTGAGTTGCCGACGTAACTGTTGTAACATAGACCCGTGAAATATCAATAGCAGTAATGTAAATGCATGTAACCCAAATGTTCCTACTGCCAACAATGGTAAGGCGTTACTTTTTTTATTTTCTGATTTAAATATCTGCATTAATAATTTGTTGTTATCGTGTGTCAGGAGTCAGCAGTCAGGAGTCAGGAGTCAGGAGTCAGGGGTCAGAATTCAGGAGTCAGAATTCAGAAGTCAAGAGAAGGTTTTAGCAATGGATATACAGTATATTTGAACTTAAGTGAAGTACACTATTTCGTTCTCGAAGCTAAACAAAGATTCTATAATAATTTTTAATTTTACTATACTACTAAGTATACTAGACCTTTTATAAATTCTGAATTCTGGATTCTGAATTCTGAATTCTGGATTCTGGATTCTGGATTCTGAATTCTGAATTCTGAATTCTGAATTCTGAATTCTGGATTCTGGATTCTGAATTTTTATCTAATAAAATTATCTGTTCTTTGTTGAATTTTGCATTCTTTTAATTGAGCTTCATTCAGGTTACTGTAGTTATCTAACAAACATAAATCTCGAATTTCATAAATCTCTAGTCTATCAGCACGGACGCTATAAATTGCTTTTTGCAGGTCAGTGCTACTTTCCATTTGGGGATTAGGAAAATAATCTGTGGCACGCACGAGAAAATCTTTGTTGAAAGGAGTTATGACTCTTCTATCATCACCGCGATTTTTTTGAACTAAATCAGCTACCATACCGACTCGCCATTGACCTGGGGCAATTTCTTTTGGCGGATAAATCCGTTTAATTACTAACTCTGATGTCATTCCTTGTTTGGGATTTTCAGAAAACACTTCCGGTGGTGTGATTTCGGCAATTGTGCTTAAGAAACCTTTGCGAAAGTCTTCTGATAAAGCAAAACTAGCTATCCAACTAGTGGTACTAATTTTTTGACTACCGCCTTGGGGCGTTCTAACTAATATTCCCAAATCTGCTTTAGGATTTGCGACTTCTTCAATTTTTTGTGGTGGTAAGGTTCCCGACCACTTAAACATTGCAATCATGGTTTTATTGATGAATTGACGAATTGCTTCTGGATCTCTTTTTAAATCATCAATTTCATCTACTTTTTTTCCATCTATTAATTGGACGAAATTTGGAGGTTTTCTCAAACTCAGTTGGCGAATAGTTATGCCTTGAAATAAAAATAGTAGTAAGATGAATAAATGCAAACTAAAGGTGGCGATCGCAAAAATTGTTAAGACACTAACTGTTTTTTTCCTTTTCTCTAGTAAACGTACCATGCTATCACCTCCTGCGAGAAAATTTTTTGGTTGTTATATATGATGATAGGCGATATATTTTTTTGAACAAATGATTTAATATTGTTATATATTGTCATATTTTTATCATGATTCTTTAATTATTGTGACTCCTAAATTCTGACTTCTGAATTCTTAACTATATTCTCTCCTTGACTAAAGAAGCTGCATTATTGATAGCACTGAACACTGCAAACCCCCCAGCAGCAGCCACAACTAAGGATAAAATCGGTGCTAGAACTCCCAGAAAAATCATGAACCACATTAAGTCTGGGTCAACATTAGGATCTTGGCCTGGCCCATTAACAATAACTGCCGAAGTTAACACAGCAATAATATTAAATGAAATCTTGGCAATTCCAATGGATAAAAATCCAGTCAGCCACGCAAAAATTGGTTTACCGACTACAGGTAATAAAGAAGCACCCACAGCAACAGGCCCTAAAGCTGCTATTAGCAACATCGTTGCTTCTATTAAATTTTGAAAGGCGTATTGTAAGGAAACTAAAAAGTTTTTGATGCTAGTTTGTACTGTAGAACCTAATAAAGAATTAAATGCGGCTTCCGATACAATACCCGTGCCATATCTAATATTATCTACCTTCGTTTGTAGTCTGGATATCCAGTTTTTATTTCCGTAGGAATCTCGATATTTTTGCCAGAGAATATTCACTTTTTCCGCAGCTTTGGCAAAGCATTGACTTTGCTGTTCACCAGTTAGGGACTGACAAGGACGCAGGAAAGAACCCGCTACCTCTTCAGCAACACTCATACTCAAAGCTTGTTGGTACATTTTATCTGCATCTGCTGTGGTCAATACTTGCTCATTTGCAGTATCTATAAAATTACGCACCCCCAGTGTCAAATTAGAAAGTATACTGCCGTTGCCTGAATTATTTAAGAGTATTACTACTACAAAGGGCCAAATTAATGCTGATATGGGACGAGTATATTCATAAGTTAATAAATCCCTGAGGAATTGTACCATAAAAAATAATAGGGTTCCCACTGCAAAGAAAATACCTACATTCGTCAGGGTTCCATACAGGTTATTATTGGTGTTATTTTGTAATAAATCTAGCCATTGTTTGTCCCAACCTTCGGCAATACTTTGGGAAGTAGCGACACCATTATCAAGAATTTCATCAATGCCTACTTGGGCAAAAATTCGTGGAATAGCAAGTTGCATTATTTTGAGCTTACGGCGATTTTTTATGATTTTTATACTAAAACACCAGACTAAATTGAAAATTTGACGTTGCTTGCTTCGTCAAAAGTTAAAATTTAAAATTCAATTCATTGATAACTCACTCCTACAATGTCCAGAAATGTCTGAATTCTTCTTAATTCTCTTTTCTACCAAATAAATCTATTTGAGAAGTCGCTCGTAAAAGTCGCGCTGCTTCGCTTGATGTTTCCACTCTGCGAGCGCGATTTGCTTCTTCTGTTTGTTCGGAAATGTTGGCTAAATTTAAATTTGAATATTGCAAAGATTGATTAGTTTGTATTGTCTGGGCAAATGTTTCACCAATAATTTTTGATTGTTCCTGTTGAATTTTAATGCTTTGTGATTGATTGGCATTCAGCAATTGCGCTAATATTGCTGTTGCTGGATCGAGTTTACTTGCATCAAAAACTGGGATAGGAATTTTACTTAATAAACTTTGGGTTTGTTCTTCGGCTGCTTCAGCAAAGCCGGAAATATTTTGTAAACTTCTTTCTGTATCGATTAACTTGATTTTTGAGCGAATTTGTCCATTTTCTCCTAGTAAACTTGCTGCGGCTCCACGGGTAATTACACGATTAAGTTCATTACTAACTAAATTTCCCCTCACAGCTGCATTATTTTCAAAACGATCCGATCTAGAGTAGAGAATTAAATCATCGCGAACTTTATCCCCTGCACTCACGGGGTTTGGTATATTCAATTCTCCTTTGGCATTATTTAGAGCATTCCGACTTTGGAGTTCTACAGGTTTTAAGTTGTCGTTTAAATTGTATTGAAAGTAGTTTTGTAAATCTGTGGAATATGATTGAAAATCATTCCAAACTTGACCTAATTGTGATTTGTTTGTGGTAAACTGGGCTGCTACAGGTAGAATTCCTAGAGATACGAAAGTCAATGTCAAAATGGTAGTTTTTCGCATATATATGTACCTGAAAAAGGTAGACGAAATTATCTAGTTAGTCAGAAATTTATTCAGATGAAGTATTATTTAGTTTTTTTCAAGATTAAATCATTATTTTTTGGTGGTTGACATCTTGCCCACCTTCGTTTTTGAACGAGCAAGATGCCAACTCCACAGTGGATTTTGCAATATTTTTTGGTTTGATAGTTTTAGATAATTTTTGGAATTTCTATTAACCAGTCATAGATATCCTCCCTGATTAATTACTACGTAGTGTAGCTACTAACTGACGGGCAAATGCGGAAATTGCTTCATATTTATCGTTGTGAATTTGCATCATTTGGCTACGTGCAGTTTGTTCGTAGGGGTTGTTGGCCACTGCTGCCAATTGTTCGTAACCTGGATAGTAACGACAGAATGTATAAACGCCGTTATCATCTAGCAGCCATTGGCTATAAATGCCTTCTTTGCGTGGGAAAAAGCTTTCTGAGGCATTACGAGCGATAATTTTACGGGGATATTTTAATATGTCTGCAAAACTATCCACTGCAACTGGTTGAATACGTCCAATTAATCGGGTTGTTAAGTTTTGCAGAATTTTTGAGGCGGCTTTAGATTTGGCGATGGTGTCAGGGTCTTGTGCTGATAGTATAACCCTAATACCAGCTTTGGCTCCGTTGGCACAAATTCGACCAACTAAGTCGGAAATTTGCTCGAATTCAAATAAAATCGGGGCTTCATCGATAAAGAATATGGAAGCGGGGCTACTTAATGCGCGTCTGAGTGCTGCTGAATAAGCACTTAAGGATAGTACAGCTGCATCTTCACTATCTGAAAGGTTTCTGAGAGCAAAAACTAAAAGTTGGGCGTCGGTGGGAAAGCTGGATGGTGCAGAAATGGCTTGTCCAACGCGGCTAGAAAGCCAGAAACGTAAGCGCAGCTGAATTTGACTGAGGGCATCTTCTACTCTGCCACTTAAGGAGCTGAGCTGTAAATGTTCTGGGGAACAGAAAAATAGAAAATCCTTTAAAGTCGGGGTTTTTTGCCAAGCTGGAGAACCGAAGCCTCCCGCCATTGCTTTGCGATATCGCTCTTTGATACCTTCATCAGCAAAGAAGACTTCTAAGGCTAAGTTGAGAATCGATCGCACCGTTTGGGATAAAATTTGACTTTCGGTAGATGAGCCTAAAACCATTGTCATTAAAGCTGATTCTAGGAACGAGGTATAATCTACCATGCGATCGCGTTGTTGTTCTGGGTCTAAGGCTCTTAAATCTGGTTGTTCAAATAAGTTATTGGATTGTTTGGAAATATCAAAATAAGCTCCATTTCCCTCCATAAACTGTGTATAGTCGGTAAAAGTAGATGTACCATCAGGTTTGGGAAAATCTAGAGCCACTACGGGAATGCCATAGGCTAAAGCTTGAGTTAAAATTCCCGATACCAACACCGATTTACCAGCACGAGTGGTGGCAAATAAAGCTAAATTTTTGTGTTGATTAAATAAATCTAAATGTACTGGCGTTCCACCTTCTTCTGCAATCAATTCAAAGCCTTGTCTATCGCCTCTTTTAGTTAAAACTAAAGGCATTAATCCCGGAACTTCACTGGTTAAATATAACTGACGACGATTGAATGGTGTTGCTAACAAACCTTCCCAAACTATGGGGAGAGTTTGCAACCAAATTTTCCAGGCGTATTCAGTTTCTCGAATTACCCTAGCTGGACGTTGGAAACAGTTTTCAATATATCTTGTGGCTTCGTCTAATTTCTCCACGGTTGGCCGATGTACCAAAATAACAACGCTTGTATAAATCGGCACTGCACCTTCATATAATTGTTCTTGCGCTGCTACCGATTTTTTTAACTTTAATTGGGCGTTGACATCAATGGTTTTACTTTTTTCTTGAGCTAAAATTGTGGTCATATTTGACTGCTTCAGCACTCGTTGGAGAGTAGTTTTCACTAATGCTGGATTTGCCGCAGTCAATTCACAAAAAATTTCTGTATCTACTACTGTTTCTCTGGCTAACAGTTCCCATAAATACCGCAGTTGAGCCGATTTATTTGGCCAGCCACCGGGTTTTTCCAGAAATGACATAGTGCCGGTAAAACGATTGTTCACATGTACCCAACGGCGATCGGCACGCGGTACGCTAGACTCCATGAGCAAAGTTGTACCGTGGATATTATCTATCAACAATTTGCTACTAGCTAAATCAGAATTAACTTCTTCATGGAGTCCATCTTCATCCAAGGTAATAAGTTGGGGAATATCTATAGGCTGGGTATCATTAAATCTTCTCCAGATGTCTTGCCAAAGTTCCACTGCACTCAAAGCTCTAACATCCAATCCCATTTTGTTAGATAAAATTTGCTCCCAGCGTGAAAAACCTTGTTTGTAAGCATTGCTTATTACCGTTTCTAGGCGTTGGTTTTCTGCTTCTGAAAGTTCGCCTTTAAATTTCAACCACCATGCCTCGGCTTTGACTAAAAACCTTTCTATCCAATCATCTGCATTTTTCGAGGTTGTTTCCACTGTGTAGGTGACATAAATCCGTAAAAATTTCGGCTTTCGTACACCAGCTTTAGTCAGTTCTTTAATTCTCGCTCTCTCGGCCATCAGCAAATATTTAATATCTTTTGATGGCGCATTTCTAATGAGTGATGCTAATTCTTTTTGCCGTTCTGTATCTGAACTAAAAGACCCCAAATGCAGTGTCATTCTTTCACCGCTGGGAATATCTTTTAACCCGGCTTCAATGTTATTAAAAAGTGTATCTATTTGTTCTGGTCTTAAAGTGGTATGAATTCCCTTACAATCAAAGCCAAAAACAAAGCAGAACCGATCCTTTTGAATGCCTTTTGTTAACAAATAAGCACCAATATCACGTCCATTCATGGAGACGCGCAACATTGTCGCCAAGTGCAAGGCATCTTCAAAGGGTGTTAATCTAGTTTCATTTCCGGCGCTGCCGACGCTTTGTTTTCCGATTTTTTGCTTCATGGTTAACTTCCAGTAAGCTTTGATAACGAGCAAAGCCTCTTGTCCAAGCGGGAACGCCAATAAATTTACTTAAAAAGCTCCAACTTCTCCCACCAGTTAATATCCACCAGGTGGCAATTCCCCAACCAGTCATTAATAGCGTCCACAGCCATTTTTGAAATTCTTCTTGGAAAAGCCCGCCAAAAATCCCATTAATAATTAAGTAGGATGATAAGGCGATTACTGTCCAAGGAAGAATTTGATCTGCCGGAATTGGCCCTAATGAAGGTTGGCTTCCTAGAACTTGGTTAACTGGACGAAATTCTTGTTCCCGCTCTTCAGACATTTGTCAAATTTTAATTAATTACTGCTATTGTTATTGCCAATTACAAACCGCGTGAGTACATCAGCAATGGTAACAGCTACAACCACTAATAGGGGAGTTCTGGCGATACTTTGCCAATCTTCATCTTTACGAACTGCATTAATTACACCAACCAAAGAAATTGCAATATATAGCAAGAAAAGTGCCCGCAATATATTAAATATTAAACTGACTGCGGTGTCGCTACCACCTGCATTATTTCCTGTGGAACCATCATTTAAGGTTTTTTTGAAAAACTTTTCTGCTTCGCCAAAAAACTGTGCTTGTGCCGGACTAGCAAACTGATCTAACCAAAACAAACTCAGAACGATCGCTGCTGCTAAAATTTGTATGATTATTAGCGATCGCCTTGGTAAATTTACCTGCTGTCCAATTTTATGAGTGATGACTGCAATTAAACTACCAACTAATAAACAAAATAGCAGGATAGGACTTTTGAAGCTGATAACGGTTAAAAATACAGCACAAGCAATCAAAAAAGGTACAGATTCAACCAAAATACTCAAACTGGATTTCAACGCCAGTCTTGATTTATGACCTAATGTGGCTACACTACCAGTTAAAGCTTGGAAAAAGTTTCTCTGGTGAGAACTTTGTCTAAACATTTGCTAATTTTCCTATGGTTTACTATGGGCGTTGGTGTTTCAAATTTTACAGATGAGACAATCTTACATGATTCAACATTTATTTTTCCCAAAATTATAAAGTTCAGCAAAGTCATACATCATAATACGATTTTTTATTAATTTTAGTTAACAAAATATTAAGGGAACTCCAAAAAATAAATTATTTTGCTTCAAGTCGCTGACTGTTGAGTGTTAACTGTTAACTGGGAACCGTCAACGAATTCCTTGTTCAAAGCTAGTTTTGCTCCTTAGACTTGAGTACTGAAGTGCTACACCTCCTTACTTGCTACAGGTTTGGCAAACAAATCAAGCAAGCGGCTGCTGTATCCCATTTGCCAAGACTTTTGGGAATACTTTTAGAGATTATACTAGCACTACCATTTACACCCGTGTTAATCAGTCTACCGTCACCAGCACTAAGTAGGCCGCCTTGGAAATACAGGATTTCTATTTGATTGCAGAAAAAAACTCGCCCTTAACTCGCAAAGCCTCCAGCCTTATTCTCTACTCTCACGCAAATGCTATTCATCGCATCTGTACTCAGTTGCGTCCTGAGTAAATAAATTCAAAAATCAAAGACAATTCTGATATTCCAAATGTTTAAAAATTGGTTAATGTTGGAGAAAAAATAGTAAAAATTATCTATTGATACTAAGTTTTAGCCAAAGATAGTAACTTGGGCTGGGAGTGGGTAAATTTAGTTGAAGAAGAATTATGAAAAGAGGTAAAAAAAATTTTAATGGAACACGTAGTGCAAGAAAAAATACATCCGTCGTTAACAAATTCCCTATTTAATTAGGTGTATCGAACTGTTTTCTGTTACCCGTTCCCTGTTCCCTTTTAAAGAAATCAAATATGAGTCCTATATCTTAAATTGTTGCTTTTCCCGTTGTATCAGAACTGTTTGTGGAAAATTTCTCATTAGTACCCAACAAATGATGTATCTCGCTTATGGAATCTGGGTTAGTAGATTCTTGTGGAGAGTCGTTGACAAATTCAATCAACTCTTCTACTTGGCAATTCAAGGCTTTGCAAAATCGAATAATTCTTTCAATATGATCTGTCCCAGTTCTACCACTTTCCCAGTTTTGAATAGTGCTTTCAGTCACACCAACAAGACGCGATAACTCAAGCTGGGTTAGCCCTGCTTTTTCACGAAGCAAAGCAATCCTTGGTTTTGGCTTTTGTTTCACAGGTACAGCACTTTTTTTGATCTATAGTCTTATATCCTAGCATTGAAAAAAATATTATCTGGCAAATTACTAAAAATTTTTATTAACTATCATTGGTGAATTAAGAAGTCAGAATTCAGAAATCAAATAATCTCTGTGCCAAGGGTTTGAGACTTAAATTACGTACTTTAATTTAGTTAAAATACTGTGTGATTAGTAACAATAAATCATGTATAAGCTTGATTACCAATAGTAATTTTAACGAGATAATAGATAAAGACAAAACATAAGTTATGTTTAATATGAATAGGTTAGGGTACGAGTAAAACAGATAACTAAATCATTTAAACCTCCTCTTAATTTACATCAGCCGTAACTTTTAAATTCTGAATTCAGGGCGAACAGCCGTTCGCCCCTACAGGTTATTGTATATGTATAAATATTTTGGTGAATTGGTATGACTTCTGACTCCTAAATTCTGACTTCTGTTAGCGTAGCGGGGCGTAGCCCATTCTGAATTCTGACTCCTACATTCTGAATTCTGAATTCTGAATTCTGACTTCTACTTCAGTAATAGATAAAACAATTGTCCATTACTAACTGTCACGCCAGCACGATCGCCTGCAATTTTACCAGTACCTAAAAAATAATCCACTCTACCTGCACCTTTAATTGCGCCGCCGGTATCTTGGTCGAGAACATAGCGGCTAATAATGCGTTGTTCCATGTTTCCAGTAGAATTAACTAAGGGAAAAGGGGCGCGAATTAATGCTAAAGCACCGGGGGGCATGAGAGATTTATCTGTAGCAATAGAACGCTCTGCTGTTAGTGGTACATTGATAGAACCTTGGGCTGGTTCGCCGTGGTTTTCTTGAAAAAAAACAAAGCTGCGATCGCGGGGAATATAAATATCTAATTCTTGGGGATGTTTTTGGAAATAATCGAGAATAATTGGCATAGTTACACCTTGTTGCGGTAATTTGCCATCATTAATTAATTCTCGCCCAATGCTTTGGTAATTATAAGCAGTGTTACCTGCATAACCTATACTTGTTTGAGTGCCATCAGTTAGTTGAAGTTTCGCTGAACCTTGAATTTGAATCATATATGGTTCGAGGCGATCGCGAAACCAAAACAATTCTAAGCCTCGTAATTTACCCTTTGCACCTTGTAAGCCGTCTACTCCTTCTAATTGTAGGCGTGTAGGATGAGGTTTAGCCCAGGAATTAAAATCAGGAGGTAATCGATAAACAGGATAGCGATATTCTGTTGTGGGGACGCGACTGGCGGTGTAAAGTGGTTCGTAATAGGCGGTGAATAAAACAGCACCTTTGTTATCTTTACCAACTGATTGATAATAAACAAATTCTTTTTCTATGGCTTGGTATAACTCCTTTGAAGAATTTGTTTTTAAGAGAATTTCGCGGAATCTTTGTAAACTTTTGGATACGCGATCGCGGCTAATTCCACTCACTTGATAATTTTGGTAAGCATTTGCAGCTGCTTTTGTTTGTAGGTATTGTAAACTGCGATCGATAGCTGTTAATAATGCCTTTTTATCTGGTATTTCTCCATAAATAGCCTCATCCAAACAAGAAGCATCACTCTGACAACAAGTAACTGGTGTCCTGGGAATTAATATTGGTTTTTGTTGTTGAACAGGTGCATTGTCTTTTTCATTTGTCAACGACACTGGTATATCCCACTTTTTCAACCGACATTCTGGCGGACTAAGTTTTGGATTTGCTAAAGATTGCATCCTCAACAAAGAAATTGATAAAACTACAAGCCCACTGATAGCAATAAAGTTGTGAAACTTGCCTAATTCCGAAAATATCTTTTTCATCGCAATTAAAAATGTTATTTCTGGAGACGTTGCATTGCAACGTCTCTACATCAAGGATTTGCTAACAGTGGCATTTTAAAATTCCAAAATCTGCATAATCCATCAAAATTAATCGCATCAATTATTAGTCTTGACAGCTTCCAAAACTTTGTATTTAACACATTAACCAATGCCCTATGCCCATTATTTATTCATTCATATTCCGGTAAGTAGCTACTGCTGAAGGTGATATTCTGTTTAAATATCGGAATATCCAGTATTTGAAAATGGTATCCAAAATCACTGGGAATGTGGCAATAAATAGAAAGATAAAATCTCGATTTGCTGGTAATCCCCAATGGCGGGATACACCTTCTAAAAGTACTTCCCAACCGTGGGGGGAGTGGAAACCGACAAATATATCGGTAAACAAAATGATAATGAATGCCTTAGCGCTGTCGCTGAGTCCATAAACAATATGATCGAAGAAATCTTTCAGTACAGCAATGGAAGACTTGCTAGTCACCATCAACCAGATAAAAGCAACCACAGAAAACATATCAGCAAAAACATTTTTAATGGAATTAGAGCTTTCTCGACGAAATTCTTCAGCAATTTCTGTTGCCTTATCTTTTAGCTCAAGTTCTATATTCTCAACTGATAATGGCGGTGCATTACTAATCAAATTTTCAAACTTGATTCTTTCTTCAAATCTTTGTAATTCTCCCAAAGCTTCCTCTTCCATTTCCGAGTTGATAAATACCTGCGCTTCTTCAGTGGTTCTGAATCTATCAACAGCAGGGCCGACTACAAAAGCTTTTGCTATTTGATGCGTTAAAAGTGGTACTATAATTAATAGCAAAATAAATCTGATAGATATTATTGTTCTTCTTTGAGCTTGACGAAAACTCTGAATTACTTCTTCTTCTGAATTTGGGTCTAATTCAACTTGCAGCCGACTGATAGTACTTAAAATTGAGCGGGGTAAAACACCCATTGTATCGGTTTTGCCCTTTGGCTTTTTATCCGATTTATTCTCCATATCCTTAGTTGCTATCTTCGGCGGTAACACTGGAGTAATTGGAGAGTCAATTTGTGGAGTTGGAGATTTGACTACTACAACTTTAGAAGTCATTTCTTCGCTAACAGTTGTGTATTTCGATATCACTCCATCGATAAAATTCAGCCTTTCTAAAACAAAAGCAGGACTGAGGAATTCTATACCTGCTTTATCAGCAGCTTTTTGATTTTCTTCATTGAGAAACCAGCGGCTGGCCCTAAACTCTGTCAGCCGCATTCTGGCAGTTTTTAATAGTTTGTTTAAGTCTGACTCGAAATAATCCATGACGCTGTTACTGTACATGGCTGAGCCAGTGTCTATTTTATTACCATTGAAATGCTTATCTTCTATTTCCTTGATCTTTAATGCTGCATCATACGCTTGATGTAAAGAACGTTCGGGAGTCTGTAAGTACCATCGATAAGCAGCAAGCAAGAAAGAATAGATTTTTTGGCTAAAAACAAAGTTTTTCATTGCAGACAATCATCCAGGATTATTTGGTGATTCTTAACCTTAAGTTAACGCACGAGGTATACTAGCAAATCTACAAGGAGAAAATTTGTGGTTTCTCATTCGATTTGGATTGTTGGCACTAGCCGCAGTGGTAAGACAACTCGCTTAGTACAGGAATTTTGTAGTTGGGTAAAACCTAAAAATACGTATATTGATTCATTTTATACTAAAAACCAAGGACGTGAAAAAGGTGATAATGTCTCTAAATTTTTATATCTTAAGCCAACAGAACCAGGAGTTTTAGTCTTAGCTGCTAATGATGATAATCGTCGAGAATTAGGAGATAAAATTGTTACATCAACATCAGGAAAATATCCGGTTCGTGGTAAGACACCGTTGGGTTTTTTTCAGGATGAGATTATTTTATTTTGGCCGTTGCTAATTAATTCATTGAACCTCAAAGCACAGTTTCCAGTGAGATTGCGGCCGGAAACCGAACAAGAGTTGGCGACTAAACTATGGCGTTCCCAATTAGACGCAGAAATTTTACGTCTTGCGGGTGTGAATGAGTCTCGTTTAGTGCGTCGCATCTTAGACTTATTTCAATTAGCAGCTTATGGCGGTGTACCTTGTGAAGAAATCGCCCAGATTTTAGCTAGGGGTCTGGGGGAAAATAGTACAAACTTAGAGCCGGAATTTTTGGCCTCATTGCTGTTAGATTGGCGTAACTGGTGTTTAGAGAGGGGATTACTAACTTATGGGATTATTACTGAACTTTATAGCCAGCATTTATTAAGCGATCGCAATTACCAAAAGCACTTAACAAAACGCTATCAAGCAGTACTAGCGGATGATGTAGATGATTATCCTGGTGTAGCGCGTCTGTTGTTTGAGTTGCTTCTAGACCAAGGTGCAGTGGGAGCCTTTAGCTATAATCCCGATGGTGCAGTGCGATTGGGATTGGGAGCAGATCCAAACTACCTTGAAGGTTTAGCAGACCGTTGTCGGGTAGAAACCTTAACGGGGCCGCCTCCAGAGTCACTAGGACAACAACTAGCAACACAAATGGTGGAATTAGTCACACATTCCATAATGCCATTGAGCTTACCCGAAATTGTCCACTCAATTCAAACCACCTCCCGCGCCCAATTATTGCGGCTAACAGCACAAGTAATTGCCAATGCCATCCAATCGAGGCAGGTGGAACCAGAAGAAGTAGCAATTATAGCACCGGGTTTGGATGCCATTGCTCGTTATACCTTAGTAGAAATCCTCGTCAAGCAAAACATCCAAATAGAATCCCTCAACGACCAACGTCCGTTAATTAGTTCGCCAGTAATTCGGGCATTACTCACCATGCTGGCACTAGTTTATCCCGGCTTGGGACGCCTTGTAGACAGGGATGCCGTAGCAGAAATGTTGGTTGTCTTGAGCAGAAAACAAAAACCATCAGAAAACTCGCCACTCACCACTCCTAACTCCTCACTCCTAACTCTTCACTCAGCACTCATTACTGACATTGACCCGGTACGCGCTGGTTTAATCGCAGATTACTGCTTTGTACCCCATCCCGACCGCCCCAACTTGCTACCAGTATCCGCTTTCGAGCGCTGGGATAGAATCGGCTATGCAGCCACCACAGCTTATAACGAGATATTACAGTGGTTAGAACAACAGCGATCGCAACAAGAACAGCGTTTAATTCCCAGTCCCATTTCCCTCTTAGATAGAGCAATTGTGCGTTTTTTGTGGAATGGTAGCAATCTCCCCTACGAACAACTAGCAGCACTGCGGGAATTACTGGAAACCGCCCAACACTACTGGGAAATTGATACAAGGTTGCGACAAACATCTTCTGGAAGAATAGGGGAAGAGGACGCGGGGACATGGGGACGCGGGGACGCGGAGAGTTCTTTCCCCGCGTCCCCGCGTCTCCCCCTCTCCCTGTCTTCTTCATCTGCGTCAGCAGCCACTATCACCGAATTCATTCAACTACTGCGACGCGGTACCATCACCGCCAACCCTTACCCAGTGCGTCCCATTGGTGGAGCCAGAAAAGCTGTAACTTTAGCAACTATATTTCAATATCGGTCTAGTAGGCGATCGCATCGCTGGCATTTTTGGCTCGACGCTGGTTCGCCTCTATGGGCTAAAGGTGGAGCCGCAACATTGTTTGGTGCGCCGTTTTTCCTTCAAGACAGATTAGGCGAACCTTGGACAGCAGAAAATGAAAAAGTAGCAGAACAACAAAGATTGCGCCGCATTTTGGCAGATTTGCTCTCTCGTGTCTCCAAAAGAGTTTATTTGTGTCACAGTGATTTAGCCGTCAATGGACAAGAGCAACTAGGGCCGCTCTTACCCCTAGTAAATGCCTGTGTCACAGTGATTTCAGAAACTAGTCAAGAATTAGGGACTTCCACGTAAAAAAATATTCTATAGAAGACTGTTCATTATTGACTGTTGACGGTTGACAGTTAATAGTTAATTAGTCGTGAAAAATAAATTATTTAGGCAAGGGAATAGGGAACAGGGTTACTTATTGGCTTATTCATCACTTTTAATTATTAATTTAACAAACAAAAGTGTTTGTTTGTCTGAGCGAAACTTCCTAAAATATTCGCGGGTGAAATCAACCAAGCAAGAGATAAGGTTGAGTTTCGTTTTCTAGTCTCAAGCAAAAAGTTTGTGGCGGGGGAAGCAATTTGAACATCCTAGAATTTTCTTTATTAGTATGGTTAGGCTCATTTTTGGCTGGATTTTTAGGAGCGCTAACAGGGTTAGGCGGTGGAGTTGTAATTGTCCCCTTTTTAACATTGGTATTTGGAGTTGATATTCATTATGCCATCGGTGCTTCACTAGTATCTGTAATTGCTACATCTAGTGGAGCCGCATCCGCTTACGTTAAAGAAGGCTACACAAATGTGCGGCTAGGAATGTTTCTAGAAGTCGCAACCACCTTTGGCGCAATAGTCGGAGCAATTGTAGCAGCTAAAATTTCTACAGGTTTCCTTGCTGTTGTGTTTGGAATCGTTTTACTTTACTCTGCCTATTTGTCCCGCCAAAATCCACCCGAACACCTCAACAATTTGCCGCCAAATTCTTTAGCAGTTCGTCTCCAACTCAATGGTACTTATCCCACTCCCACCGGAGAACAATCTTATAACGTGCGTGGAGTGCCCTACGGATTTGGATTAATGTTTATAGCTGGCGTACTTTCAGGGTTGCTTGGTATTGGTTCTGGAGCGCTCAAGGTGCTGGCAATGGATCGAATTATGCATATTCCCTTTAAAGTGTCAACCACCACCAGCAATTTCATGATTGGAGTGACGGCGGCGGCTAGCGCTGGCATATATCTAAACCGTGGTTACATCGATCCTGGATTAGCAATGCCTGTGATGTTAGGAGTGTTATTTGGTGCTTTACTGGGAGCGCGGATATTAGTCAGAGTTAAAGTTAAGATTTTGCGAAATATTTTCAGCGTTGTCATTTTAGTGTTAGCGGTGGAAATGATTTACAAAGGGCTAACAGGGAGACTTTAAAATGGTGAAAAGTAGGCGTAGTAAATCAGAGCAACGTTTTGAGCAATTTTTGGGTAACCTATTAAGAATTGGAGTAATTATTTCCACCGCTTTAGTTTTAATAGGTGGAACTTTGTATTTAATTCGCCACGGTACTGAGGCTCCCAATTATCAATTTTTTCGCGGAGAATTACCAGAATTTCGTAGTCCATCAGGTGTAGTCAAATCTGTTGAATCCGGTCGTCGCCGTGGGATTATTCAACTTGGATTGTTAGTATTAATTGCCACTCCAGTTATCAGAGTAGCCTGTTCGTTATTCGCCTATGTACGTCAAAGAGATTTTACTTATATTATTGTGACTTTAATTGTACTGTTTGGACTGTTATATAGTTTGATTGGAGGATACATATAGTAATTCTATTTTAGTTGTGAAAATATTGGTTTTGACTGTACTTAATGTAAATTTCGGGACTGTGGTTGAATTGGAGTAGGAGAACGAGGAGGTATTTTGTTACGCCACAAAATCAAAGGAATACAGAATAGCCCTAAAACAATTACGATTCCAGTCATAATCCAAACAATTAATCTACTTGGTTTATAATTTCCGCGTTCAATTTGCCAAAAAACTTGATTGTATCGCCACACAGCTAACACAATTGTGAAAATTCCAGAAATTACCAAAGCCAAACCCAAATTTTCGGAATTAGTTAATGGATTTACCTTAGCTTCTTGTTGAGTAATAGCAACATTAAGCTGGCGCAAAAATATCCCAAATCGAGCAATAGCAATTCCAAAACTAATTAAGGCAATAGAAGTGCGTAGCCAAGCTAAAAAAGTTCGTTCGTTGGCTTGATGCTCCCTTTGCCGGTCAATTTTCGGTGTTTTATCCATAATTCCGTTTGGGATTTTAGATTTTAGATTTTAGATTTTAGATTATGAGTTGGGAGTTGGGAATTAGGAGTTAGGAGTTGGGAGTTGGGAGTTAGGAGTTAGGAGTTGGGAGTTAGGAGTTAGGAGTTAGGAGTTAAGAATTATTCTCCGTGTCTCCGTGTCCCCGCGTCCCCGTCGCGTGTCCCCGCGTCCCCGCGT
>NZ_JACKZU010000752.1:0-917 GCF_014222165.1 Nostoc sp. 2RC | reverse complement strand
AGCTTTGAACTATATGTTGTCCTAGTACAAAGTGAAGTATTTCGTGACCGTTTGGCTAAATTATCGTTCAAATCACACGAGCGAGTTTTGGCAAAGGGTATTTCACTAAGCCAAGCATCCAACCTGACTAAATTCAGTGCGCTAGCAATCAGAATATGCTGAAGATGGGTTTTAACCAATCCGATGTAGCGAGAACGACGTAGGGCAGAACGCCTTATACCTTGTGAATGCGTTGCTTCTATGCCTGCACGCTGATTGTAAGTTTCTTTCCATTCAGGTGTCTGCTGTTGTTGTCGTCGTGACTGGAGTGCCATTTGACGTGCTGGAGATTGAATACTTAACTCTCGTGGTTGAGTTTTTGATTTGGTACACTTTGACCGTACCGGACAGGCTCGGCAGGTACTACCCAAAAATCGAATGTCAATGATAGCTTGACCTTTGACATCGCTTCTTGGTATCCATTTGGTACTTTTATGCCCTTGTGGACAAGTAACTACTTGATTATCCCAATCCACTACAAAATTAGTTGTATCGAATCCCTGCCCCGCTTTTGCTTGCCAACTGGGGTCTGGTCGCACTGGCCCAATTATTTCTACGTCATGATCAGTTTTGCTGTTGACCAAATACTCGGAAGCAGTATATCCACTATCCATTAAATGTTCTTTTGGCAGCAATGTTTTAAGAGCTAGTGCTTCATGAATCGGTGGGACTGCCTGCCCATCAGTAATAGTGGATAGCGTCGTGTGAACATTTGTAATGAAACGAGGGCTATTTTCGTCACAAATCTCCGTCATGTGTACTTTGTAGCCGACCCAATTGACGCTGCGCTTGGAACTATAAGGGGTACAGCCGGGATACGTGCAAAATGGGACACGTTGTAAAGTTTTGTAAAAATTAACTCTACAACCCTTACCAGA
>NZ_JACKZU010000751.1:0-920 GCF_014222165.1 Nostoc sp. 2RC | reverse complement strand
CCCAAGGACAAGGGGAAAGGGAAAGGGGTAAGGGGAAAGGGGGAAAGATTAAATTTATTCCTTTTCCCTTTAACCTTTAACCTTTTCCCCATGCCGAGTTTGCCCCATTCCCTAATCCCCACTCCCCACTGCCTTGAGTTCTAGTTCTAGTTGTTGTTCTTTTTGGTTATTGGAAATTATTTGTGGAAGTTCTTCGATTTGGAAATATTGATGAAATTTTGGGGTGACTTGCAGCGAGTAGGAGCGAGAATCGCTGTCTCGACGCTTGCGGACAAAACCAAGTTCAACTAATTCTGGAACGTGCTGATATACGCCTGAACCTCGTAAATTAATTAAGTCGCTCTGGAGTATGGGATTATTGAGAGCGATCGCCGCCAATGTTCGCAATGCACCTACACCCAATTCTACTGGTATCATTGTTTGCACTAAATCGTGAAAATCAGACCTGAGTTGCAAACTGTAACCATCTGGGGTTTCTACTACCTCTAGGGCACTATCTCGGTGGGCATAATTATCCATTAATTCAATAATGCCTTCCTTAACAGTGGCGCGATCGCAAGCGGCATACTCGGCGATTTCGCCGAGCGACAAGGGTTTACCCTTCAAATAGAGAATCGCTTCTATCTTAGTCGCTGTGGCTGTAATCATTTAGTCAATAGTCATTGGTCATTGGTTATTAGTCATCGGTCATTGGTCATTGGTCATTAGTTGTTTACAAAAGACGAATGACAAATCACAACTAACAATCAACAAGTCTCTGGGATTCTATACTAAAATGTCAAAAATATTTTAACAATTTCAAAATTAGGGAGTAGGGGAGTAGAGGAGACAAGGGGAAAGGGAAAGGGGTATGGTTCGACAAGCTCACCAACCGGGGAAAAGGGGAAAGATTAAATTTATTCCTTTTCCCTTTTCCCTTT
>NZ_JACKZU010000750.1:0-928 GCF_014222165.1 Nostoc sp. 2RC | reverse complement strand
ACATAATAATTATCAGAATTTAGAAAAAATTATCCAAAATAAAATTAAAGTCAAGGTAGAATTAAACAAAGATTATTTATTTAAAAATATTTTATTTAAAGAACAACAGGGCAATTATATTGCTATTTTAGGCGCACCTCATATTCTTTTTGATGGATATTCTGGTAAAATTTTCTTTGAAAGAGTTGGAAAAGTCTATTTAGATTTAAAAGCGGGTAACATACCTGCAAAATTTGAAATTAGTTCTTTTTATGATGGTGTTGAGGAGCATCTGCTGAGATTTGATACTCAAGAAATTCAGGATTATTGGCAGGAATCTTTAAGTAAAATTACTCCTGTTACGTCTTATATAAAACCGAAAGAAAAAAATAAACCTCAATCTCAAAAAATACAAATCACTGGTAATCAGCTAGCAGAAATTAGAAAATATTGCCAATTAAATAAATGTAGTCTGCCAGCTTTTTTTAAATCTGTGTATGGTATTTATTTGAGTAAGTATTTACAAGCACCGGGAGATTTTGTATTTTACGACATTATCGGTAAAAGAGAGCAGCAAAACCTGAATGTTTTAGGTTGTCTTTATCAAGTAGTTCCTATTATTATACCTGAAAATAAGCTGGATAAAAACTCCAAAATTTTGGATTATGTTGCTTATATCAGTGATTATCGCAAAAATCTGAACCATTATCAAAACATTTCTGTTTTTCTGCAAACCAAAATTATCAAAGACGAACAATTAAAATTTTTCTACAATTTTTATAACTTCAGTAATATTAATCTACCTCTGACTGAAGAACATCTTAAATTAACTATTCATAATTCCTTTGCTGATAATGAAGTTCATCTGATAATTAATGATTTTTTAGAGACTTTAGAACTGGAAATATTTTATAATGAAGCTTCTTTTGTTTATATAAAAGTATTAGAG
>NZ_JACKZU010000749.1:0-931 GCF_014222165.1 Nostoc sp. 2RC | reverse complement strand
AGAGCTGATTCGTAAAGAAAATATAAAGAAAACAGAGCCTCATTTTACTTAAGCTCTAGGCTAAATCAATCACATTTATGTATGTTGTGGTCGATGAGCCGTCTACCCGCAATTGAGAACCAAGAGCGCAAACCCTACCCAAGTGATTTAAGCGATGCCGAATGGTTAATTATAAAGCCTCTTTTACCCAAACCCAAAGGATTCGGACATCCTGTGGAGGTGAATTTCCGAGAAATTTTGAATGCCATTTTTTACGTGCAACGTACCGGATGTCAGTGGGAAATGCTACCTCATGACCTGCCTCCTTACACAACGGTATATGGCTATTTTCAAAAATGGCAACGTAAAGGCATTTGGCAGCAGATTCATGACCAAGTTCGTCATCAACTGCGACAAGATTTAGGGCGAGATGAAGATTCTACTGTGGCGATCGCAGATTCTCAGTCGGTGAAGACCACGGAAAAAAAGGGGAGGTCTACGGTTTTGATGGTGGTAAGAAGGTTAAAGGGCGTAAGCGACATATAGTTGTAGATTCTCAAGGGTTGTTGATTGGTGTTTTAGTGACTGAAGCCAATGCGTCAGAACGTTTAGGTGCTGTGGTTGTGTTGCATGAGGCGGTTAAAGAATTGTCCACATTGGAAGTTGTTTGGGTAGATCAAGGCTATTCAGGAGAAAACTTTGCTCAAGCAGTCAAGAAAGTTTGCGGAGAACAGGTTCGTGTTGAGGTGATTCAAAGAAACTCGAAAACATTTGAGCGATTGCCGAAACGATGGATTGTGGAACGGACATTTGGGTGGCTCAATCGATTTCGGCGTTTGAGTAAGGATTATGAGTTGTACACAGAGTTAAGTGAAGCTATGATTTATGGCTCATTGATTCGTCTAATGCTCAAGCGAATGGCTTCTTAAACTTTTGTTTAC
The DNA here is from genome assembly GCF_014222165.1 of Nostoc sp. 2RC. NCBI lineage: Bacteria > Bacillati > Cyanobacteriota > Cyanophyceae > Nostocales > Nostocaceae > Nostoc > Nostoc sp. 2RC. Next base: position 11 of record NZ_JACKZU010000749.1, on the reverse strand, counting down.
GAATCAGCTCT
>NZ_JACKZU010000748.1:0-932 GCF_014222165.1 Nostoc sp. 2RC | reverse complement strand
CCCCCTTTCCCCCCCATCCCCCCACCCCCCCACTTAAATATTGGAGAGAGAAAATTGAAAAATCAGCAATTTGGTAATTGGCAAACCACTGTTTTGGGAATTGTGTTAGCAATATTAGTGATTGTTGGGCTAAATTCCTTTATTATTATCAACCCAGGGCAAGCAGGAGTGATTAGCATTTTGGGTAAAGCTAGAGATGGCGCTTTATTAGAAGGTATCCACCTCAAACCACCTTTTATTTCCGCGATCGATGTGTATGATTTAACAGTGCAAAAATTTGAAGTGCCAGCGGAAAGTTCTACAAAGGATTTGCAAAATTTAACTGCGAGGTTTGCAATTAACTTTCGCCTCGATCCGGTACAGGTAGTTGAAGTGAGAAGAAAACAAGGAAGTTTGGAAAATATAGTATCAAAAATTATTGCTCCCCAAACCCAAGAATCATTTAAAATTGCCGCCGCTAAAAGAACAGTAGAAGAAGCAATTACCAAAAGAAGTGAATTGAAACAAGACTTTGATGATGCCTTGGGCGATCGCTTAGATAAATATGGGATAATTGTCTTAGATACTAGCGTAGTTGACTTGACATTCTCTCCAGAATTCGCTAAAGCAGTCGAAGAAAAACAAATTGCCGAACAACGCGCCCAAAGAGCCGTTTATATAGCACGGGAAGCCGAACAAGAAGCACAAGCAGAAATTAATCGAGCAAAAGGAAAAGCAGAAGCTCAAAGACTTTTAGCAGAGACACTCAAAGCCCAAGGAGGCCAATTAGTCTTGCAAAAAGAAGCAATTGAAGCTTGGAAAACTGGCGGCGCTCAAATGCCAAAAGTCCTAGTTATGGGTAGTGACTCAAAAAGCAGCATACCCTTCATGTTTAACCTTGGAAATGTAGAAAATCAACAATGAAAGCAAATTAGGGGGAAAGGGGAAGGGGG
>NZ_JACKZU010000848.1:0-254 GCF_014222165.1 Nostoc sp. 2RC | reverse complement strand
CTATAAGCCTATCGATTTACCGTAGTTTATGGCAATGCTATTGAGGAAATTACCGTAACCCTAAGTGCTGGAGATAAAAGAGAGTGATGGCTTTTGGCAAAAGCTAGATCAGCTAGTAACTACCAGTAATCTCATCATTGATCGCCCACAAGGTACCATTCACCCACATTATCCAATCTCGATTTATCCCTTTGACTATGGATATTTAGAGGGTACTAAAGCCGGAGAGGAAGATCGTGTTGATGTCTGTGAAC
>NZ_JACKZU010000007.1:0-57954 GCF_014222165.1 Nostoc sp. 2RC | reverse complement strand
GGGGAAAGGGGAAAGGTTTCAAATACATCATATCAAGTTCGGAAAATCACTTACGATTAAAAATTCTCCGCGTCCCCGCGTCTTTGCGTCCCCGCGTCTCCCCCTCTTTGCGTCTCCCCCTCTTTGCAATTTTCAGCTGGAGAGAATGATTTCAGTAGCAGCACAAATAGCCAGTGTTCAACCAAGTCTTGCGCGATAGTCTTCATAAGAAAACTGACGCCAAAGCTCAAATGTGCCATCTTTTTTGAGCAAGCCGATTGATGGATGTACCACGCCATTAAACATAGTGCTTTTCACCATCGTATAGTGCATCATATCCTCAAATATGAGGCGATCGCCAATTGCCAATTCATGCAAAAAGGCGTAATCACCAATAAAATCTCCTGCTAAACAACTCGAACCACCCATACGATACACTTTGTCTTTTTCCTGTGGTTCATGCGCTCCTTGAATCACGGGTTTATAAGGCATTTCTAGACAATCAGGCATATGAGCAGTAAATGATACATCTAACATCACATGGGTAAGATCGGTGGTGGGAATTAGATCTTGCACAGTGGCCAGCAAAAATCCAGTTTCCCAGACAATTGCCGAACCGGGTTCCAGAATCAATTCAATATGTGGGTGACGATTGTGAAATGCACATAAAACGTCAATTGCATGAGCGATATCGTAGCTTTGATGAGTCATTAAGTGCCCACCACCGAGATTTAACCACTTTATTTGTGGCAAAAATTCTCCAAAAAAGCGTTCTATATTTGCAAGGGTTTTTTCCAAAGCATAGGAATCGCTTTCACATAAATTATGGGATAAAAATCCTTCTACTTTCTTTGGTAGGGCATGGCCAATGTACTCCGGTAAAACTCCAAGGCGAGTATTGGGCTGGCAAGGATTATAAAGCATTGTTTTCACTGGCGAGTATTGGGGGTTAATGCGAAGTCCCACCGATACTTGAGAATCGGAATTTTCAATGAGCGGGTAAAATCGTTCCCACTGACTCATTGAGTTAAAGGTTATATGAGAAGCATAACTGAGAATCAAAGGTATATCTGCTTCACGATAGGCAGGGGAATATACATGAATCTCCTTGCCAAATTTTTCCTTAGCCAGCTGCACTTCCCACAAGGAACTTGCTGAAGCACCTTGGAGTGTGTTTTGTATTAGAGGAAAGCTATGAAACAAAGAAAAGGCCTTGAGAGCAAGAAGTACTTTGATGGGTGCTTCTTGCTGCACTCGTTGAAATACAGCAAGATTTTGCTCAAGACGTGCTTGCTCTAATACAAAACAAGGTGATGGCACTTTGTCGATTTGCGTCATCCTTACTCCTTCTCAAACGGGGATGTGCCATCGATGACCTCATGCCATGATAGTCCCAAAGGGCCAAGCAGCTTCATAAAGGGATCGGGATCGCACTGTTCGACATTAAATACTCCAGGTTGTTTCCAGAAGCCATTAACCACCATCAGCGCACCAATTACCGCAGGGACACCTGTTGTGTAGGCGATCGCTTGCGCTCCAACTTCCTGGTATGCTTGAGCATGGTCGCAGTTGTTATATACGTAGTAGCTGCGCTCTTTTCCTTCCTTGACTCCACGAATATAGCAGCCAATGGATGTCTGTCCTGTATAATCCTGTGCTAAGGATGAAGGATCTGGAAGCAAAGATTTGAGAAATTTCAATGGAACTACTTTGAATCCTTCATAATCAACTGGGTCAATGCGTGTCATGCCAATATTTTGAAGTACTTGAAGATGGGTGATATAGCTTTGTGAAAAAGTCATCCAAAACCTCGCCCGTTTCAGAGTTGGAATATGTTTCACAAGAGATTCTAGTTCCTCATGATAGAGAAGATATGACTCTCTCTCGCCTATTTCTGGATAAGGAATTGGACGGTGAATCGAAAGAGGAGGTACTTCTACCCACCTGCCATTTTCATAATATCGTCCATTTTGGGTAATTTCTCGGATGTTAATTTCTGGATTAAAATTGGTCGCAAAAACTTGCCCATGATTCCCAGCGTTGCAATCAACAATATCGAGGTAGTGAATCTCATCAAAATAGTGCTTCAGGGCATAGGCGCTAAAGACTCCCGTCACCCCAGGATCGAAACCACATCCAAGAATAGCAGTAATTCCTGCCTGTTTGTAAGGCTCGTGATATTTCCACTGCCAACTATATTCAAATTTTGCCTCGTCTGGAGGCTCGTAGTTTGCGGTATCGAGATAGTTAACTCCCACCTCCAGACATGCATCCATCAACGCTAAATCTTGATAAGGAAGTGCCACATTTATGAGAATATCAGGGCGAAATTCTTTGAGAACTTCCACTGTATTGTTGACATAATCTGCATCAAGGCTAACCACCTTAACTTTTGGTGATTGAACGCGTTCCGCAATTCTACGGCATTTTTCCAGTGTCCGACTGGCCAAAAGAATTTCTGAAAACTCTTGTTGTGCAGCACATTTGTGTACAACAACGTTTCCTACACCCCCGGCTCCAACTACCATTACCCTAGCCATGCTACCTCCTGAAAAAAGTGACTTTTACATTTTCTGCGAACTGCCCAAATTTTCAACAGCTAATCACGGAAAAATTCTACAACTAAACATGAAAAAGGTTTTTGTCACTTGTTTTACTGAGTGCATACCCCAAGTTGGGAGCAACGCGATTTTGTTCATCATAAAGACAGCAGGGGAGCAGGGGGCAGGGGGAATGGAAAAAGAACCAATTAAAAGTCATGAAGACTTGGAAGTATATAAAATGGCATTTGGTGTAGCCATGAAAATTTTTGAATTTTCTAAAAACTCAAAAATTTAACCAGAATTTAAAGTCAAATTTAATTTAGTTGCTGAAAAATGTGTAATTGTAGAATTCGCTAATTCAAATCCACAACAGAAATCATTTCAGCAATCTCAGACCACTGAGGGTAACTAAAACTGTGGAACCTTCATGACCAATGACGCCGATGGGTAAGTTAATATTTCCCAAAAAGTTGCTTACTAAAAGCAAGACAATAAAACCCAACGCTACGACTATATTTTGTTTGACTATGAGTTGCGATCGCCTACCTAAATGTATCGCCACAGCAATTTTTTCTAATTTGTCTGCCATCAAAATTATATCTGCGGTTTCCAGTGCCACATCACTACCCGCACCTCCCATCGCTATACCCACAGATGCTTGTGCTAAAGCTGGTGCATCATTAATACCATCGCCCACCATGGCCACAGTTTGATACTTTTGCTGCAAACGACGAATAACGTCGAGCTTATCTTCTGGCAAAAGTTGAGCATACACCCTGTCAATTCCCACTGCTTTGGCGACACTATTGGCAGTTTCCTGATTATCCCCAGTTAACATGACAATTTGCTCGACTCCCAATTTTTTTAATCGGCTAATAGTCGCTGCTGCTTGCACTCTCACCTCATCTGCAATGGCAATGATACCCATGACTTGATAAGAAGACGCGGGGACAGGGAGACGCGGTGACGCAAAGAGTGTTTGTGATAAGTTACCCGTGTCCCCGTGTATTTGCGTCTTTGCGACTTCTTTCCCCGCGTCCCCGTGTCCCCGTGTCCCCGCGTCTCCACCTCCCTGCGTCCCCACGTCTCCGTCATCTCCCCACCTACTCTACAATTATTAAAGGCTACTTCACATTTGTTTAAATCATGCAGGCAACTACAGCCCCCTCTACAACTCCAATTCCTGGTAAATATTGGCAGTGGCGCGGGCACAATGTTTACTATGTACATGCGGGAGAAAAGCAAGCCCAGCGTCCGCCTTTGCTTTTAGTACATGGATTTGGTGCTTCCACTGACCACTGGCGCAAGAATATCACAGGATTGTGTCAAGATTTTGAAGTGTTTGCCATCGACCTTTTAGGATTTGGGCGATCGGCAAAACCAAAATTACAATACAGTGGTGACTTATGGCGCGACCAACTTCACGATTTTATCAGTGAAGCGATCGGCCAAAAAGCTATCTTGGCTGGTAATTCTCTTGGCGGTTATGCAAGCTTGTGTGTTGCAGCACAACGTCCTGATAGCGCGGCTGGCTTAGTGTTACTCAATAGCGCCGGGCCTTTTAGCGAAAGCCAACCTACACCGGAACCTGAAGCTTTACAAAGCCAAATTCAGCCTCCCAAACAACCCTCTTCTTTACAAAAACTCTTGGGTGACTCGGTTAAATGGATATTTCAACAACCTTTAGCCCAATTTCTACTATTTCAATACGTGCGACAACGTTGGGTTATTCGCCAAACTTTAGAAAAAGTTTATCTTGACAAAAGCGCAATTACAGACCAATTAGTAGAAGAAATTTATCGTCCAGCTTACGATCCTGGAGCATTGGATGTGTTTGTTTCTGTTTTTAGCACGCCTCAAGGTGAAAAAGTCGATACCCTACTAAAGGAATTAACTTGTCCTTTGTTGCTGCTATGGGGAGAAGCAGATCCTTGGATGAATGCTAGAGAACGTTCTCGCAAGTTTCGTCAATATTATCCTCAACTTACAGAACATTTTCTAGCCGCGGGTCATTGTCCCCACGACGAAATACCCGATAAAGTAAACCAACTTTTACGCGATTGGGTTTTGTCTGTTTCGTAGTGATAAATGCTGATTAGAGACGCAATTTAAGCGTCTCTAAAAAAAGTTTAAAAACTCAAAAAATATACTCAAGTTGAAATTATTTAACTATATATGATTTAACTTCTTGTTCTAGGCGATCGCTAATAATTTCTGTTCCAATACCTGGTCGCTCTAAATTCACTCTCACAAAATTTGTGTTGTCTTCTGCACTGAATTTTTTATCATTATTGGAATCTTTAAGAATCTTGATAAAAATAGCGTTTTGGCTGGGAACAACGACCCAATTAAGAACTTGTGTATTGTTTGGGGTAATTTGCTGGAGATTCTTACCCGATAAATCAGAAATATAACCAATAATGGCATCATCGGTGTTAATTTTTTTATCGCCGTTTGTATCTTGGTCAATAATTTTATATAACCAAATTCTTGTAACCGCTTGATTTGTCGCTTTCACTTCTAAAAAATCAAAGGAGTTAATAAGGGCTTTTTTATTTAATAAAAGGTGAGCTTCGCCATCTTGTTTGCGATAAAATACAATGTTATACAAACTGCTACTTTTTCCATAAGAACGTGAAACACTTAGATTATTGTCCTGATTTCTATCCTGGTCTGTAAAATTAACTGGAATCATTAAATAATCAGACTGTTCTTTAATAATTAAATTACCATAGATAATATTTGATTCTGACTTTGTTTGGTCGGTTGCTTTTGCCTGTTCGCCGTTTCTGGTAACTTCGGGTTCACAGGAAAAAGAAACTAAGCCTATGATAATAGCTGTAGCAATTTTCTTTAAAAGGGTATATTTTTTCATAAATCTTTCACAGCAGAGTATGTTGCTGTTCCATTTTATTCGCTGTTATAAAATTTCCAAGAATTTTATGTAAATTTAGAGAATACCATAATCAAGAGGTAATAAGCAACAAATTTGACAGTCTCTTAATATAGTGATTTAAAAATCATGACTTAAAGGTTGTTTGAAAAGTACTTGGCTGTAATTTTAGATATCTATTTATCCCTCTTAACTTCAACTTAACAAGGGATAAACTGAAATCAAAGTTATTCTTTTTAAGCTATTAGACTTCTTGCAGAAGTTGGGAAAAGGGTAAGGGGAAAGGGGGAAAGGTTTGGTATTTTCCCTTTCCCCAATAAAGATGTATCCCTTTTCCCACAAGAGTGCAAAAAGCAATTGATTGCAAGAGGTCTATTTATTACCTAAATCTTTCTCAACAAAAGTGACAGTATTCACTCACATTGGATCTGGTAAATATATCTTTTTTCTACTTCTATGCTTAAAAACAAAGACTTGTATCTTGATTTTGGAGCTAGGTTGTTTCCCCTACACCCTACACAGTGTTTATCTGAGGTAACTACAAAGTCATAGTTGAATGTCATGAAAAATTTACCAAATATTTTGGTAGATACCTACTTTACTGGTAAAATCTCTACATCCTAATCCCTTTTACTCTCTGTTTACGTAAACTTACCGGAGAATGATAAATTTCCATCCTTGGAAACGCTCTGGGCGATTCTTTGCGGTTATTTGTTTCCAGGTATGGATTATGCCAGTGATGGGGTTTCATTTCAAACTATGACTTTTATGAACAGAAGAAGACTTATTGCTTGGATGGCTACCGCAGCTGCCAGTATGATGCTGGTAGTTGGGTTGCAGTTCGTCAAATTATCACCAGCAAACTCAGTAACTACACTCAATGTGTATGCGGCTGTCAGCTTAACAAACGCGCTCAATAGCATTAAGACTCAGTACCAAAATGCTAACCCCGGTGTCACAATTAATTATACATTTGGGGCCTCTGGTACTTTGCTCAGCCAAATACAAGCAGGAGCGCCGGCGGATATTTTCATTTCTGCTGCTGCTGACCAAATAGATGTTTTACAAAATGCAAGCCCAAGTAAATTGGTTGCAGGTAGCCGTAAAAACATTGTCAAAAACCGTCTAGTTTTGATAGCCCCTACAACACCTCCTGTGAGTGCTGGTAGTGCTGCTCTCAATAGCTTCAATGGTTTGACTAATGCCAACATTACTGGTATAGCCATAGGTGACTACACAGGTAATCCGCCAGTTGTCCCAGCAGGAAATTATGCCAAACAAGTTCTCACCAGCCGGGGTATTTTCACCACTCTCAGTCCTAAACTTTACCTTGCTAGCAATGTACGTAACGTTTTAACTGCGGTTGAAAATAAAACTCTTGTAGTTGGAGGTGTAAATAAAACTATTGATGCAGGTATCGTTTACAAAACTGATGCTGCCATTTCTAACAAAGTCAGAGTCGCAGATACTTCTTTGATAGCAGAGAGCGACCCGATTGTTTACCCACTGGGTATACTCACCAGAACTACAGTTTTAACGACTGCACAAAGTTTTTCTAACTATTTGAGTGGTACTACTGCTCAGAATATCTTCCGAAATAACTATGGGTTTCTTGCACCTTAATCACTACAAAGTAAATCAATTAAGTAGTTGTTAAGTAGTAGTTGTCTTGAATTTTGAACTATTTGGAGTCATGTTTTGTGAAGTTTACTCAAAAACTCTCAATTATTGTTTGTAGTCTGACTACTGCCTTCCTTCATACTGCTGTGATTACCAATACTTATAAATCAGCTGCACAAGCGGAAGGACAAGAATTAATTATTAACGGGAGCTTTGAATACGACGATCTTGTCAATCCTAATGAACCTGATACTCTAAATCCCAACGTTACGGGATGGATTAAATCTGGTGATTCATTAGCTGCATCAGGTATTAGAATTAGCAACTTTCCTAGCACTGGTAAGCAAGGTTTATCACTTGGTGCATTCTCAGATATTGGTTACATATCACAGACCATTCCCACAGTTCGCGGTCAACACTACAAACTTACCTACTATTTAGCATCCATAGAAGAAGCACCTGACCTCAAGAATAAATTTAAGGTTTTTATCGGTGGAAAGAAGGTTTCAGTGAAAACTGATACTTCTTTTCAAGCCTATACCCAATACACGGTAAATTTCAAAGCAAAAGGAACATCTACTGAAATCAAGTTTGGTTCCAAAGCCAAGTATGCCTTTTTATATTTGGATGATGTGAGTGTTAAAGCTACGCCCGAAGATCCTGGTGAAAACTATGGGGATGAAGTCATAGATGATGAAGATGAATAAAACATCTCGTTTTTATCGTCCATGAATTGAAAATTGTAAATTGCTATGATGTCTGGCTCTAGAGTTTTGATAATGCCTTGTTTAGAGCCAGCATTAATTAACCCTTTACGCAAATAAAATTGCAGAAATTTGGAATTATTTGGAGTCAAGTTTGATGAACTTAAGTAAAAAACTCTCAATTATTGTTTTTAGTGCTACCACTACCTTAGCTAGCACTGCTGTAATCACTGGTACTTACATTCCAGCAGCACAAGCACAATACGATCCCAACTATGTTTTAGATCCCAGAGATATTGTTTTTAATGGAGGATTTGAACTCGACCCCCTTGTAGATCCTAACGATCCCAATACTACAAATCCGAATATCACAGGATGGAATAAAATTGGCGATCCCATCAATACATCAGGAACTAGAATTAGTAATTTTCCTCAAAGTGGTAATCAGGGTTTATCACTTGGTGGGTTTGTAGACCTGAGCTACATATCACAGACACTTTCTACACAACCTGGTCAGCAATACGAACTGAGTTACTATCTAGCATCCATAGCTGAAGCTCCCGATCTTGATAATCAGTTCCAAGCATTTATAGGTGGAAATAAGATTTTTGATGAAAAAAACATATCTTTCCAACCATACACTCAATATAAATTCAATTTCACAGCAGATTCATCATCCACAGAGTTAAAATTTGGCAATGTGGATAGATATGCATTTTTGTATTTAGATAATGTGAGTGTCAAACCTGTACCTGAATCATCAACTATTGGAGGAATAGTGGTTGCAGGATTATTAGGAATTTGGTTGAAGAAAAAGCGATCGCTTTCACTACCGCCTGATAAACTCTCTCAGTAATTGATATTGAAGTCGCAATCAAAGAGGGCGGGCAAGATGCCCACCCTACAAGATATTAAGAAAATTTTCATCTGCAAATTAGATGTGTTTTAGTTGATCAAGTATTTTGTGAAATAGTATTACACCCTTAAACTTTGTTTAACAATCACTTGATGTCTTACATCATCTACGGATAATCAGTTGTGATTGCTGCATCTTTGGCAAAATCCCAAAAGCCTCTTTTCCCCTACCCCCAAAATAAGCCAATCCTCAGTTCGTATTTGCAAAACAGAAAAACTATTTGTAAAAGAGGCTAGGCATCAAGGAATTTGTATGTTATATTCATAAATGACCGAAAAAAATGGCTCAGTAGCTCAGTTGGTTAGAGCACGGGACTCATAAGCCTGGGGTCGTTGGTTCAAATCCGACCTGAGCCACTTAAATAAGTTTACTAAATCAGGGTTTCAGCTTTCTGTTATTGGTGGTCTTGGAAGCTGAAACTTTGTTTTAACCCTCCTTTGACTATCCAGTGACTATCCAAAATAGTCAGAGGATTACCATGAAAGTTGGTATTGAAGTGTCTAAAGGTTATCTTAGATTAAGATTTCCTAGAGCTTTATTTAATGGCAATCAGAAATACTTATCTCTGAATTTGACTGACACTCCAGAGAACCAAGTTGTTGCTGAACTAAAGGTACGCCAAGCTGAATTAGATATCTTAGCTGGCAACTTTGATTTCAGTCTGGGTAAATACAAAATTCAAACCACTCTAGTCAATATTGCTAGTAAGCAGAAAACTTATAACTTACTGAGTCTATGGGAGAAATATACAGAATTCAAAAAAGGCCAGGTAGAAAAATCTACCTTGGTTCGTGACTACTCAATCATAGAGAAAAGGATTAGGAAGTTCCCTACTACTAACCTTAATGAGGCAGTACTGATTAGAAATCATTTGTTGAGTATTTACTCTGCTGAGACCACTAAGCGCACTTTAAAGCAGCTTAATGCCTGCTGTAATTGGGCTGTATTATCTCAATTAATAGAAATTAATCCATTTAAAGATTTAAACAAAGGTATCAAAACTAGAAAGAAAGATAGTAGTATTCTCACTTTTGATCGAGAGGAGATAGCTATTATTATTGATGCCTTTAGAACAAATAAGTATTGCCATAAATACTCTCCATTACCTCACTCTCATTATTTTGGTTATGTTAGTTTATTATTCCTTACTGGTTGCCGACCAGAGGAAGCTGTAGCGTTGAAGTGGAAACATATTAGTAAAACTCACATCACTTTTGCTGAAGCTGTACCCTCTGATGTAAGGATAAGGAAAAATACAAAAACTCACCAAACAAGATTATTCCCTATCAATGACCAGCTAAGAGAACTCTTAAATAATATTGGACATGGTGAAGCAGAGCAATTGCTATTTTGTAATCGTAATGGAAGAGAGATAAATAGCCATAACTTTTTGAATAGGGTATGGAGACCAGTATTAACTAGATTAGTTAAAGATGGGTTAATTAGATATTATCTGCCCCAATATAATTGTCGCCACACATTCATTACAATATGTTTGGAAGCAGGTATTAGTGTTAAACAGATTGCTGATATAGTAGGTAATTCTCCTGAAGTAATATATAAGCATTATTCAGGAGTAATTAAACAACTAGAAGTTCCAGCAATATTTTAAAAATACTCAAACAAAAGGAGAAGCAGAATGAATTAAAAGGAGATTTTTCTGAGAAAGAAGATTACAAGCTACCTGAACTTTAAACAAACGTAAAATCAACAAGGAGTCACTTCACCCATGATGGAAATAAATATTCATGAATTTAAACGATATATAGATTTACTCTGCCTACTGGAAGAGGGCGATCAAATTAATTTTGCTGATGGTAAAATTGTGCGAAGAATGGATAACCGAGCTTGGGAAAGTGTATTTGTTTATGATGATGAAGAAACCTTGGAAGATTTAGAAGATTTAGAAGAGGAAGTTTAGGAACTTACGATATAGCACTGTAACCTAAGTCTTTCTTAATTAATTGCTCTGAAGTGAGTTACTAAAGTAAAGACTTAGGTTAACCTAGCTTAGGGTTAAATACTTATAATTAGCCACACCAAAGTTAATGTTCAACCACTCTAAGGAGTGGGCCGTACCCTTTGGTGATTTTTTGTATACATTATACTCGTAAATTTTATAGCCCTAAAAACAGTGGTTTTGCTTAAAATTAAATTTCAGTGTTTATCCTGTGAACATGTATCTATTATAGATAGTAATATAAAATAGAAGTTTTGAAATTAGGTTTTTAAATGAGAACTTCATATATTGAATATGCTACAGGTATGTTTTTACAAAGTCTAGAACACTGTACGGAACAAGCGGTAAATGCATTAGATAATATATATTTAGACCCCTGGACTAATTGTAAATGGAAGACAAGATTATATAAAATTTTAGTTAAAACTGAAGAAGAGGTTGTAAAAAGATTAGAGGATTCAAAATCAAATGAAGAAAATCCTCAAGAAGTTGTGAAATCTTTAGGGGATAAATTAATGAAAGAATCCCGCACTTATGCCTACTCTACAGCATTTGCTAACCCTTTCACTGAAGCACCCTATATTAAAGTACAAGTGGAAACTTACTATAAATTAGCAAATATACTTTTTTTAATATCTACGATAGACACTGAAAATATAATAAATTTAGGGCAGTAATTTTCTGTCAAATTTTAGAGGAATACATCAGGGGCAGCTTAGTTTACAAGCTACTCCTAAATTTAAAAATGGTTGAACCCTTCTTTAGTTAAGGAATCCAGCTTTTTAAATTAATTAATTAGAATTGTGGAATCTCCAAACTTTACCCAGGAAGTCTGCTGCACCTCTAGAGTAATAAATCTTTGTCTTACCTTGAGGTCTCCATTTTCCAGACTTAGGAAAATAATAATACTTACAACCTTCAACTGTGCATAACCAACTATTAGTATTCTCCTGGTAGGAGATATTATGCTCTCTAAAAATGACTCTAGCAGCATCTTCTAGAGATTGCTTTTTAGCTCTATTATGGTCAGATATCTTTTGATATTCCTCAGCCTTGTTAGCTGAAAGGGAAAGCTCTTTAGATAACCTTCCATACCTCTGTTGATACCACTCTTTGTGATTCATAATCTAGCGGCTATTAAGTGTTTGTAAGCCTTCACTGTGTTTCTGGAACATCCACTAACCTTGGCAATAGAACAAATGTTTAGGGGTTGCTCTAATTTAATTATATAATCAATAGCTTTAGTAATCTTTTGAGCACCAGTTAAGGTTTCTTCTTCAGGGTGATCAGTTACCTCTTGTTTGTTCACCACTTTTCCATATGTAGTATACAGTCTCCTAAATTGCCCTTTGTGGACTTTGGGAACCTTGGGAAACTGGTTCAAGGCTAGTTGGTTGAGCTACTTGAACCATCCATTCCTTATACTTATTAACCGTTTTAAGAGAGATACCAGCTTCTTTACTTATTGCTCTTTGAGTAACCTTTTCTCCCCTAGATTTCAAGCTTTCTATAGCTGCTAAAATCTTCCGCTTAGACTCCTCAGCTTTTAGAAAATTTTTATTTTCACTTGGATCTTTTTTTACATAGTTTTTAATGGTATAACCATCATAGGGGTGATACTTCTTCCAGCAGTTTCTAGCATAGTCGATTGCTCTCTTCTTGATTTTATGCTGATGGTTACAGTATTTAGAGTAGCCAGGGCATTTAACTGCTGTTTGCTCAATTAATTCAGCTAACTTTTCTATAGTGTCTGCTTCAGCAGAATTAAATACTCTATGGTACTGAGCAATGTCTTTTAAAATATCATTGGTTTGAGATGAACCTGTCCAACCTTTGTCAATTGTTTTCCTCAGATTAGTGTACCAGGTAGTTAATTTACTTTGTACATCTGAATTAACAGTCCTACCATCTTTTTTAAGACTAGTGTATTGTTGGCTCTTAAACCATTTTCTAGCTGGCTCAATTTTACTAAAGAATAATTCAGCATCATTTTCTTCTGCTGCTTCATCCCAATCCATTAGAAAGTAGCTTATTTCTTCTTTGCTCAACTCAAAACCTGATTGTAAAGGAATTCTGTGAGAGTTATATTTACTTCCCCAACTCTTACGGTTGGGAAAGATTTCCAATTGACCTCTTGCAATATTAAATCCTGCCTCACTTAAAGTTTGATCTAGTACACAGGCAACCCCCCAAGTCGGCATTGAACGATCAAAGGGAATATAACCATGCCAACCATTATTTTCAGAGAGGTGATACCAGTTAGTTTGCCAACCATTACTTCCAGAGGAGTGATACCAATTAATTTTATTAATACCTACAGATTTTAAAGCTTCTTCAATTTTATCTAACTGGGGAATTGGGTGGTACTCTGAACCAGCATCAACATCCAATAACGCATAACTTGTGTTGGTATTAAAACTAACTCCAACAAACTCACTAGGGTTATTCCAATTAACAAATAAGTCTTCATTATCCAAAGGTCTTTTTGGATCACCCCATTCGATCACAGTCCCAGTTTCAGGACATCCTTTGGCTTTAATGCAGTTAAATCTGTAGTTAAAAATTGAAGCAAACTTTCTTTGTAACCTTTCTTGTTCTGATCCTCCTAAAAGCTCACATAGTTGTGCATCTATATTTGGTTCCAATGTTTTCATGTACTATTAAATTAATATTTATTTAGTTTGTACTTTGAGCCAGCTATTTTATAGAACTGGCTTTTATATTTAAAAATTATTTACAATAAACTTGAGCTTCAACTTCAACTTAAGACTCTGATAAAAAAACGTGGCTTTCATACTTAGCCAAGTAAAGCTGAACTGCCTTTCTGATAATGTCACTTTTATCAAGCCCTTCAATTTCAGCTACTTTTTGAAGCCTGTCGTTATCACCTGCAAATAATCTAATGGAAGTAAGTTTGTCTAATTTCATAAACTAAAAAATGTATTCTTATATATATCTATTATATTTCAATTATTAAGTAATCGCCATAGTAAAAGCATTATTAATTAAGCATTCTAAAAATGCGCCGCCACTCTTAATATCCATAAGAGTAAGAAGACATAATATTCATTCTCCCACCTCAAAAGATTTAAGAAAATTAAATCTTGGTAAACTGTAATAGTCTAGATAGCTGAAGGAAGCTATCCAAAGTTAAGCCTCCTTGCTGAAGGTTTGAGATATTTAAGTCTATTTATTTATAAAAAACTAAAATTAAATAAAATAAATTATAAGGTTTCTTAACTAAAGTCAAATTAAGTGAGGATAAGTTGTAGCATGACAAGTATATTTGTCTCTATTTATCGCACCTGAAGCTTTAAGAATAGTTATTGAAGTTACCTAACTTGGAGCTTACTGGATAGCGATCGCTAATTGAGTTTTCTTGATTAGTTAGCTTAAATGTAAACACCATTAATCAGCCATCGCAAAACTTCAGTCTTCTTAATAAGAAAACTTGAAGTTAAGTCTTCTTAATTGTAGCGATCGCTAACGAGTTCACTCAATCAAGTGAAGCTAATTATTTAAGTTTTCTTTACTAGCGATCGCTAAACTTAAGTAACCTTCAAGCTAGGTAGATATTAATGTGTATCTTCCTCTCTCTAGCCTTAAGCATCCTAAGTAATAGGATACTTAGGGAGTAATTAGCAGTTACTTATTTAAATTTATTAAAGGGTTATAAACCTTATTATCCATACTCATATACTATGTAGGTCAAATTATTTAAATATAGACCCCCGCGCTGGAGGAGCCTGCCCCCAGATACCTACATATTAAGTATATATTTTAACTCTCCTAATATCTAAATATCTAATTTATCAAATCTAATTTATCAATTGCTTTATCCTACTTTTTTTAACAAAATTTAACTAAAATTTAATTATTAAATAAATATTATTTTTTACATGTGGCTACAAAACAAGAGTTATATGATGCTTACAAAGGTATCAATCCTTCGACTGGAAAAGAGCTACCTATCAAGTTAGTTAAGCTTGTTGTTGAGCAGATTAAATCATTTTTACTAGGTGATGGATACTCTAAAAAGATTAAATTTCTGGCTACTAATTCTGAGCAGCAAGCAGACTTAGATGCTAAGTTAAATGAGCTAAAGCTATACAGTCTTCTTAATGATTTGTATAACGAGGTTCCAGTATTCGGGGAATCTTTTATAGATGTATCAAATGGTCAGCTAAGACATATAAGAAGTTTAGATGTCTCAGAAGTTAAAGTTGACCCCACCGACCCACTAAAAGTAGTTTACCTAAAAGAGCACAGGGAAATATACAACCCCTCCAAAAATGATTATGAAAAAGTCCAAGTTGAACACTTCTTGGCTTTAGCCAACTCTGCTCAGGATGCTAGTGAATTAGATATACTCAGCCTACCTGAATATAAATATTACCTTAAAGTTGGCAACAGTGAACCTATTGAAGCTGGCGATCGCTTGCCAATCATTAGAGTTGTAGATGCCCTAAATGGGAAGGAAGCTAAGTCTTCTGTTGATTCTATTCTCTTCCTCCAGCTTGAATATAATGAATGCCGTTCAAGAATTAACTTGCATGGTAAGCATCATAAGCCTCAGCTTTATACAATAGGAACCTCCGCCCCGGCAGTAATAGGAAGAACCAATGCCTCTCGTCCTGAATCTGTTGAAACAGCTACAGGTTCAAGTGAATTCCAAACAGCCTTTAGAGATGATGCTGCTTCTATCCTTCACCTTCCAATTTCCAATGCGGCTGCTGAAGCTGGTATTACTCCTAAGATTGGATACCTACAACCTTTAGATTCAAGTTATCTAGAACGTCAAAGATTAATTATCCTTCAAGATGTTTATAACTTAAGTGGGGTAATGGTACTTGAGTTACAAAATGCAAGGTCAGCTAGTTCATCTTCCTCCCTTTCTGTTCTTTATGAACCCCTGCAACGGGCTACCTTAAATAGAGCTTCCTACTTAATATCTTGCATAGGTTCTATCTTTGAACAATTAGGAATTGATATTACCTACCGTGTTGAACTTCCTAATATGCTTCCGAAAGATTTGCAAGACAAGAAACTACAAATAGAGGCAGTAAAGAATAAACTTATTTCCAGAAAGCGTTATCTAATTCAAGTAGAAGGGTTAAGTGAAACAGAAGCCGATAAGGAACTTCAACAATTAGATAATGAGAAGGGATTAAATATTCAATACTCTGCCGCCCTTGTTGATTCTAAAGACGCTCCTAATGAAGATGAGGGAACAGTCTTCTCAGATAAAGCTATTAGTAATGAAGATAATTCAATCAACCTAGATAATACGAATAGTAATAATTTATAATTATGTCTAATAATCTTGAAGAAAATCAAGAACAAGTAACCTCTGAAGAGTTAGATTTAGGAATCACAGTTGCCCCTCCTCAAATTGATTATGAAGCTGCGATCGCTAAGACTAAACCTGACTTTCAGAGAATGGTAAAGCTTCTAGGAATCCAGCCTTCTGGTAGTACTCAAGAAGATATAGAGCAGGACTTGTTAACTAAGCAAACAGCTTTTGAAGCTGACTTAAAATCAAATTTAGTTCCTAAAGTTCAAGCTGCTTTACAAGGTTTGACTACAAAATATTCAGGCAATTCAATTACCCCTAAGCCTGGAGTTTCAGTAACTTCTAGCTCTCCTCAAGAGCGTAAACTTAAAGCCTGGAAAGGTTATTAATCACCTACTAATAATTTATAAATAAAAATATGTTGAATGTAGCTTACAATACAATTATTTATCGTTTCATTGCTTCTGCCAACTTAGACGGAAGCATTGTTAATTTACTTGCAGCAGTTGACATTCCTGAAGGTTCTATAGTTGCAGTTGACGCTAATGGTCAAGCTATTCTTTGTACTGCTTCTCTCATTCCTGTTGGTGTAGCTAGACACTCTCGTAAAGCTGGAACCATGCTTGCAGTAGAAGGTAATTGCATAATTGAAAATAAAGGCACTTCACTTGCTCTTACTCCTGGAACTAATGTATTTGCGGCTGCTGCTGGTGCTGTAGCTGGAACAGGAACCAATAAAGTTGGTGTAGCTTTAACTGCTAACAAGATTAAAATCTCTATCTAAATTAACCTTTAAAAATATATGACTTACATCACCACCTACTTTGGTGAACTTAATTCAAATGATTCTGAATTAGTCACAGTTGACAACATTTCAGTTGTTAGTATCTTACGTGAATTAGACCAAGACTTTAAATTTTATTCTGATATGAATGACCGCTTCTTTGGGTCATTAACAGAAAGTGTCGCTACTCCTCAAAAAGTAGTTAAGGTCTATGATGGTGAAGATTTAGAAGCTTACACAGAAGCAGCTAGACCTAGCTCTAGAGAAACTGTTTATGATTACACTCAAGAGATTCCTTTCCAAGAATTCATCACTGCGCTGACTTTGACCAAGAGAGCAGTTCAATTGATGACTTCGGAAGAAGTTGCGGCTTATGTTCAATCTAAGCTAACCAGCTTCCAGAAGGCTAAGTTTTCTGCAATGCGTCAAGCTATCTTTACTAATGTCAACCGAGTAATAGTTGATTCTGTTAACAAATATCAAACAACCTCCCTTCCTTTTTATAATTCAGGTAGCTCCACCGCTTCTCCTTCTATCAATGGTTACACTTTTGTAGCGGGGGATTTGCAGCATTACAATGCTGTGGCTTCTGCTAACAACCCAACTCTATCTGAGATTCGCAGTAAGCTAATTGATAAAGTTAGACATCATGGTTTCCGCCAGCTTGAAATCTGGGTTTCTGATTATGATTATAGTTTTGAATCTTTAGCTGGGTTTGTACCTGCTGAAGGTCAATTAGGGCGTAATCTTGAGATTGCTACTGGTGGAGCTAATGGAGAACGCCAACGTCAACTTTCTCCTTTTGAAGGTTTAGTAGGTTTCATCTCTAATGTTCCTGTTATCAAAACTCCAGTAACCCCAACAGGTTATGCAGTTTGTGTAGGAACTGATGGTGGCCCAAACCGCACTCCTTTGTTAAGCCGTCAACCTGCTGTAGCTTCTTTGGCTGGATTGCAAACTGATGTTAAATCTACCTTTGCTTTAGAAAATACAGTTATGAGTGAAGGTTGGGGTTTTGCTCCTAATCATCGTGGTGCTGCTGCTGTTCTTCAATTGAATGCTACTAGCTACAGTGTCCCCACTGTGTAAGTTAATTAAAGTAAATATTAGGGGAGATTACTCCCCTAATTAAATAGAACAGGAGAAAGATGGCTGCACCTCTACATAAAAATAAAGTCATTCAATTCATAGAGAGATATCCTCATGATGAAGACTTTACTTTAACTCAAGGAAATACACCTTTAGCTAATGGTAATACGACCACTTCCTTTAACCCAGGATGTTCAGTAGGTTTATCTAATGAAGCAGGTAACCCTTCTGATTTCAATGCTTTAATTGATATGTGGGTAGCTGGGGGACTTACTAGAAATAATTTAAATCCCTTTGCTCTAATGAGACTTTGGGCTGCTACTTATAGAACTTATTACCATTGGTGTAAATCAGTTACCAGACCTTATTCAAATCCAGCTTCATCCACAGTTGTAACCCAAAACAGATTATTGAATTTAAATGAATATGAAGTTAAGTTTACTTCTAATTTAAATTCAGGAACTATTGAAGACACCCAATTAACTGGAAGTTTTACCCAAGGTAAATATGATTCCGGCAGTGGAGAATATGGAATAAAAAGAGTTAGTACTGCTGGCTCCTTTAAAGAAATAACTTTAGCTCCTTACATCCCCTCAGTTTTATTTGAAGTAGCTGACGTATCTGCCAACTTATTAACTAGTCTTCCAGTGGGGGGAATTGCTGCACTTTATGGAGGCCCAGTTAAGTGTGAATTAATATTTGATAGTGCGGTTGATATAGATGCAGTTTTAATTCCTCCTCCATCAAATGTAGCTGATCCTGCTCTACCTGAAACTACTAATCCTTTTAATTGGTTCTTCCCTTCCAACTTTAAGATTCGCTCATCTTATGATGGAGTTAATTACACTTCATCTCTTGAATATAATAAGTTTATTACAGCTTTAAACCAGTTAGTTCAAACTGCTGTTAGTCCTGATAAGTATTACGATTGGAGACAAATCCTTTATACCTCCACTAGCACTGTCAGCTATCCAGCCTTAATAACAGCTATTAACAATGCCTCTAATTATTCTTCTAGTACTACAGCTAAAGCTAATCTAGAAACTTGGTCTACTTCATTAGCAACCAATATTTCTACATACGGATTTATTAATGATACTCCTTTCCCCACTAAAGTTAAGAGTATAAGTTATAAAGACCCTAGTTATGATTTAAGTTCTTTTGTAGTTAGTAGACCTTTAAAAGGGCACGAGATAGAAGTAGTAACAATCAATAAAAGTAGCACTCCTAAAACTTGTATAGTAAGAACTTGGTTCAAGCAGAATGGTGTTTCTAGATATACTAATGGCACATCTAGTACCTTAATTCCTTTACAATACCGGACTAATGCTCTCGCCCCTCTAGACTATGGTTACTTTGAAGTAATAGATATAGCTTCTGGTGGAGGAATAATTTGCCAGGGAGTATGTGAATCCCCTATCTCTATGAAAGGAGTTAGAGCTTTAGAGTTAACTTCAGGTGTAGTTGATAACACAACATTAAGACCTTATCTTGCTAGCTTTCCTTATGTTAAGGGAACTATTAAATCTATCGTTACCCAGCTAAATAATAATTTAACAATAGGCAATTACACTCCAACATATACAGATGCATACTGGACAACTTACTCTCCTGAATCATTTGATATTGGTAGCGTAACCTTCTCTGATTCTATTGCTAAATCTGCTTTTGATTTATTAGGTTATACAGGCTCTAATTTAAATAAATGGAAGTTAATGCCTTACACTCTACCTACTAGCTCAGTCTTTTTAGAAAGCCAAATTAAATCTAGTTCAGCTACAGTTCGCAACGTACCTACTAGTTTCAGCTACACTGAGGACTACATCAATAATAAGATTATTCCTTTACCAACTTCTACTGAACTAACTCAATATCAAACAGATGCAGAAGCTAGAGGATTAGACCCAGTAGTTTACTACTTCAGAGTTAAGTTTAGTGCTTTCTTAAAAGAGCTAATTAATTATTGTAAATCCACCTGCTTAAAGTTCTGGCAGTACTCTTCTTCTAATCGCTCAGTCTCCAACTTTGAAACCTATACAGCAGATGCTTTACAGTTTGATAATGCTACTCTTCCTGTAGGGGATGTAATAGCTTCAGGAGTTAAGGTTTATGAGATTGTTACCTCTGGTCAATTTGATATAGAAAGTAATCTTCCTGCTGGTAGGTTGTGGTTTCTTTCAGGAGGCAACTCAAGTCGAATAGATATAGATATTGCAGTCCTCCAACAACTATTAGATATAGCGGGGATAACGTTATGAGCCTAATTACATGTGTTGAACATTATGAATTAATAGCTAAAAGAGTTTCCTTATCTCATTTGCTATCACAATTTAGTGGCATTTTAGCTATTGATTATCAAGGTAATATAAGCTCTGCTGTTAATTATTTTATAGATGATGGTGCTGTTAGGTTTAAGGAAGTTGAGAAAACTTCAACTGGGCCTAGAGTAGTTGAGAAAACTCAAAGAGCTTGGGCTTTACCTGGTTACCTTTTAGAAACAATTAAAAGACCTCAAATTAGCCCAGGAATAGAGCTACCCACCCTCCCCACTGGTTCGGTGAATACAGTTCCAGCAGACGTTTTATTAATTACTACTATTCCTTATTATTGGTATCCTCAGGTTCCCAATGGTAACAGACTTAATTCCTGTGAACTAAGATTTGATATACCTTTTCTAGATTTAAAGTCTAACAGGCAGCTATTTAAAGTTGCTCAAAACTCTATTTTAGAAGAAGGAGTAATGGTAATTCAATTATCTGCCCAACCTGCTGCTGCCACTAACATTTCTACAAGTAACGGAACCTTCTCCTTTAACTTTACATAAGTAATGGATATCTTAAACTCAGGCTTAATTCAACTTAATTTAACCCCAGAGATTATTGATAATATCTATACCATTATTTATGGGGATGTAGAAGACCCAAAAGCCACCATTTATTCTAATTATCAAATAATAAGTAATTATAAAGCTAATTACCTTTTATATAATAATGGGATTGGTCTA
Organism: Nostoc sp. 2RC; assembly: GCF_014222165.1. Lineage (NCBI taxonomy): Bacteria > Bacillati > Cyanobacteriota > Cyanophyceae > Nostocales > Nostocaceae > Nostoc > Nostoc sp. 2RC. The sequence continues at coordinate 37,169 of NZ_JACKZU010000007.1, read as the reverse complement.
TTAGCAATAGCTACAGTCTCCGATAAAACAACAAAAGTTTTAAATTACATTGATAATCTGCTTACTCAATTAAAGAGTGAACCTGATTTCTGGGAGAAGCTAGCTGTTTCTATTAGGAAAGAAAAGAAAGTTTTTAATCCTAAGGTAATCAGAAAATATGAAGTGGATGGATATGGGGTTATTACTGCTATTACTACTGAATTTGCCAGAGAACAAGACTACAGAGTTTACGATATCAATGCTGTCAATAGTCTTACAGGTGGCAGTGTTCTTAAAAGTAAAGAAGTAGAGCAAATTAAAAGAGGCAGCAGAATATCCAGCCTTAACTATAAACCAACTTTAGTAGGGTATCTTGACCCTACGTCCCTTGGTGGAGTAGATGGACTTGTAGCCTATTCAGACTTAATAGTAGATGAGGAAGAAGGAACTGTTACTGAAATAATTAAGTTTAAAGCAGTTACTAATAAAGCTAAAAATATAGAGTTACTTAAGCGAAATGGTTACTATTTTAAATCAGATTTAAAGTTAATATTAAAGCCTGATTTCCTATCTAAAATGTTTACAGGTGGCTTATACATGAAAGTAGAAAAAGTTGGTTACAAGTTAATGGCTAACTTTGAAGAAAATAAACAATAAATAATATTAATATGCCTACTTCTATTAGTTGGAATTTATTTGAAAGCACTTATCTTAGACCTCAAATATCTGATATTTATGGTGCTCAATATGACGAAGATACTTTAAAGAAAACTACCTTTGCTGCTATTACTGATTTAGTTAGTAAAGGTTTAACAGATATTGGGCCACTCCCCACATCAACCACAGTACCAGCTACAGCCCAAGTAACTTATCTAAATCCTAATCAAGTTAATATTGGGAATAATTTCTCCTTTACCTATAATAATATCTCTGTTACATTCACAGCTACAGCTAATACGATCGCTAATGTAACTGCTGGCTTAACAAGTTTAATAAATGCTAATTCTACTTTTAATGTTAAGTTCACAGCTTATGATGACTCAACCAGAGTTCGCTTAGTCGGCTCTACTGCTGGGGAATCACAACAATTCTATACTGTAGCAGAAAGAAATACTGGCACAGGTAACCCTCTACTAGAAGTATTAATAGCTTCTAAGCCTACACAACAAGAATTACTGGTAACTGATTTAACTTCTATTACAGCTAACTTTGCTGATGCCTTCACTGCGATCGCTGCTGGAGTTAAATACTTTTTAGTATCTGACCCTGTTATTAAATTACAAACTGCTGCTGGTTTAGATATTCAAAAGAATGAAACTCTAACCACTGCCTGTAAAGCTAATTATGAAACTTTAATTCTTGCTTACTTAAGAATTCATATATTAGGAGAGATAACAGCTTCTGCTTTTTGGAAAGAAAGGTTACAAGTTTCTTCTACTCAAGTAACCAATAGTTCGGGACAATTAACATTAGCTGAAAGGTTAATATTAATTGATGCAGAGAACACTGCTAAGCTATCTCAAATTGCTAGGGAAGAAGACAAGGAAATAGCTTTAGGTGACCAGAAGAGATTAGCGGCTATTGAGTTAAAAGAAGTAACCAGAGCTTATGAATTAGAAGATAAGGCTGCTCTTGTTGAAAAGTCTGCTACTAATGGAGCTTGGACTTCAGCAGGTCAGTTTACTATTAGTTATTTAGATTACTATGCAACTGATTTAGAAGATACTGTTCCTCTAATGGTTAAAGATTTCTTTAATGATGATTATGGTATACCAACTTTATTATCAGGAAATTACTTTACTAATATACCAGTTACTAACTATAAGAGATTAGATATTAGGTTAGTAGCTTCTGCAAATATTAAATTTAAATTACAAGAACTTGTGGATATAGATTGGGTTGATGTTAGCCCAGAAGTTATAGATAATGCTATTACTAAGAGCTACTCTTTAATTAACACTAGCATTATCAAATTAAATATTACGGCACTTGAGCCTAATACCGAACTTTTAGTATCTGGACAATTACATAGTAACTAAGATGAGTGATGGTCTATCAGTAATATGGGGTGGAGATTATAGCCCCACAAAAACTTATTATAAAAACCAAGCTGTTTTTCATGAAGGTTCTTCGTACAGAGCCAACAAAACTACTACAGAAGAACCAAGCCCAGAAGCCTTAGATTGGGATTTATTAGCGTCTGGTTCTGATAGTGGAGAACCTGTAGACTTAAGTGATTATTATACTAAAACTCAAACAGATACCCTTTTAAATAATAAAGCTAATCAGTCTACAACTTACAATAAAACTGAAGTTGATAACTTAATCATTGATAACTTAGTTGAGTTAGATGATGTTGCAATATCCTCTCCCTCTGATGGTCAAGCCCTAGTTTATGATAGCTCTATTTCAAAGTGGACTAATGAAACTATTTCTACTGGAGGTGGAGGAGGAGAAGTTAATACTGCAAGTAATGTTGGAACTGCTGGAGTTGGTATTTATAAACAGAAAACTGGAGTTAACTTAGAGTTTAAAAAGTTAAATGCCGGGTCTAATAAAATAACAATTACAGATGATACTAGCAACTCTGAAGTAGATATTAACGTCAGTGAATCTAATCTAACTCTAGATAACTTAGGAGGAACCCTTTCTATTAGTAAAGGGGGAACAGGTAGTACCTCTGCCTCTGCTGCGCTTTCAGCCCTTGGAGGAGCCTCTAGTAGTAGTCTAAGTTCCCATACAGGTAACACTTCTAATCCACATTCAGTAACAGCTTCCCAAGTAGGTAACACAACTTCTCAATGGAATGCAAATAAACTTCAAGGCACAGATATTATTTCTACTGCCCCAACAAATGGTCAGGTTTTAGTATATAACTCTGCCACTAGCAAGTGGGAACCTACTACTCTTAGTACCTCTGGTAAGTTAATCCAAACTGTTTACGCAGAGAGTAATACTATAACTACGATAGCTGCTGGAGGATTTACTAATATTGGGTTAAGTATAACTATTACTCCTATAAATACTTCTAACTTCCTCTACTTTTATGTAGTAATTCATGGTATTGAGAAAGTATCTGGAACAGCCGATACTACTTATATGCTAGGCGCTCAAATATATAATACTACTGCTTCTACAAGCGTTTACTCAACTGGTGCTAGTTATTCAGGAAGATTTACAACTCAATATATGCCTCCCTATTACATACAAGCTAAAAGTTCAATTACAAGCACTGCATCTACTACTTATAATGTGAGAGTTGCTGCTCAATCTGGAAGTATTAGGTTTCAGAGTAATAATGCTTTATCAAATATTATAGTAACGGAAGTAAGTCCTTAATATGGCAATAGAAATCACTCCCGATAAAGTTACTAATAAAACTATTTCCTTAAATGGTTTATCAGTAATATGGGCGGGAGAGTGGGTTAATACAAAAACTTATAGAAAGAATCAAGCTGTTTCTTACGGTGGCTCCTCTTATAGGGCAAATAAAACTACTACCCAACCACCTTCTTCAGAAAGTGTTGATTGGGATGTACTAGCTTTAGGCTCAGTTAGCGTAGAAGATACAGTTGAGAAAGATATATATTTTAGTTACGGCGATGTAAATTCTAGATTAATCTACACAACTGGCGATAATGAAATTATTTTAACAGTAACTATAGTAATCATTACACCCTTTAATGGAGTGGGTGCATCTATTTCTATAGGAGATTCGCTTGTTAATGATAGGTTAGCAAATAACTCTCAAATTTACCTTGAGCAAGCAGGAGAATATTCAGTTAATCCTGTTTATAAATACACTTCAGTAACTCCTATTAATTTATATCTGAATCAAGGAACTGGGGCAAGTCAAGGTAACGGTTACATTATTATTGAAAGTAAATAATTAAATAATTATTAAGACAAGATATGGCTCAAATTTTAGATTTAAAAGGAACTTCTATTTCCTCACTGCAAATTGAAAAGGGTGGGGTAAGACTTAAGAATAACTCAGGTGATTTACAAGTTAAAGATTCTGCTGATTCTAGCTTTAAGAAAGTTACAGCATCGCAGTTTGAAACAACTAATGACACTGGTTTAGTAATTAATTCAGATGCAGCTTCAACAGGTGCAGATTGGAAGATTACGATCGCTAGACCTTCTAGTGGTCAAACTGCTGACTACACCCTTACTTTACCCACAAGTGCTGGTTCCCCTAGCCAAGTACTTACAACCAATGGTTCTGGTACTTTAAGCTGGACTACCGTTTCTGGTGGTGCTAGCAATGGTATGTTCACAGATACCACTTCTTTAGCTTTTAACAGTGCTTCAAGTGTTTCAATGTTTACCCTTCCCGCCAATGCTGTAATTCACAGAGTAGAAGTCATCTTAGACACAGCTTGGGTAACTGGAACTGCAACTATGACGGTTGGTATTTCTGGGACAACTTCTAAATATGCAGGTAGCAACTTAATTGATTTGTATGGTAGCGCAGGGGATTGTTATGTTATTACCCCCAACCAAGCTGCTAATGGAAGTAGTGAAAGCTTAATCATTACTTATGCTGCTTCTACAGCCAGTGCTGGTAGTGCAAGAGTCCTAGTTTCTTACTCCAATCCTGGTTAATAGTGTAATAGGACATATTTCAGGCAGACTTTAACATAAGGGTAATGCGAGTTTATCCTTATGACTTTTTTATAAATTAAAGATAAGTAAAAAAAATAATATGGCATCAACTTTTGATATTAAAGGAACAAGTTTAGATTCTTTTAAAATTGGTATAGGTGGCCCAACTCTTTATAAAGTTGGAACTGATTTATGCTTAAGTACATCTATTTCCTCTAGAGTACTTACTGAACTAGAAGCAGACCATCCAGGATATAGAACGGGTTTATGGTATGCTACATCTCCTATAACTGACGGCTTAAGTTCTATCACTACTGCTTCCACATCTAATACTATTAGTTATTATCCCTTCAGTTTAAAAAAACCTGTCACTATTCTTAAAATAGCGTTTAACCAAGCTACAAGTGTTGCAGGGAATATGAGGTTTGGAATTTATTCTAATAATAGTAATACTGTTCTGCCTTCTACCTTGTTAGTTCAAACAGGAGAATTGTCTACTGCTGGTACGGGGGAAAGAAGTGATACTGTTTTTATTCAACTCCCTCCTGCATGGTATTGGGCTGCTATTAGTTCTAACGTTAGTGTTTCTTTAACTGGAGAAACGACTCTTGCTTCTCAAAATTATTACATAGGAAGAAGCTCTTTTGGCACTACAGGTTTTGTTAATGGTTATAGGAATAACTATACCTACTCTTCTGGAAGCTTACCATCTTCTGCCCCTGTAGATAGCTTAACTGAACTTACTACTGGTGCTCCTTTTCTCTACATTAAGACCTAATAAAATTTATGAGTATCATTGGTAATTATAGTGGCTACCCTACAGAGTGCTGGGAAATTGATGAGTTTGATAATTATGCTACTTATCCTATAGATTGCGAATTACTATTAGCAGGTCAAACTAGAACCCCTACGCTTCCTAGTGAAGAATGGCTTGATATAGCTCTAGATAGGTATTTTGAATATTTTATGGAACAAGAAGCTCAAGCTGCTGCTGATTTATTAGAAATTGAACTGCATGAATACTATGATTTATTCCCTGATTTAGCTCCTTGGACAGAACCTTTCTTGCTAGCTAAAATTGATTACTTTACTAATAATAGACCTACTGATGTACAAGCTTTTGTAGATTTAGTACATAGTTTAGGGATAGCTTAAATATTAATCTTTATTAATGTTATATTATTAATATAGTTATACCTACCTCCTCACTATTTAAAGGTGTAATTCCCCCTATTTATTTATAATGTACATGTAATATCCTTTAATTATTAATATAACTAAAGGATATTTTTTTGTCTTCATACAAGGAAAGTGCAGTTTATAAACATAGGTATCTATCAGGTAGAAGAGGTGAACCTGTTAGATGTCCTGTTATTAAAAAAGATGGTACACAATGTAAAAACAAAGTAATGCTTGGTTACAAATGTTGTGCCACTCATGGAGGTAAAGCAGCTAAGGCTAAGATTACTCATGGTCTACATTCTAAGTTAATTAAAGAACAAAATATGAGAGCTATCAAATCATTAAGTAATAAGGAAAGAAAGGAGCTATTAGCTACTGATTACAATAAAGAAAGTTTACTAGATAACAGTATCATGTTAACTGATGCTATGATTAGTAGACTTATTGAGCATCAATCTGAAATTATAGAAAGGTATAATACTGCTGTTCAATTATTATCTGGTTCTGAAAGAAGAGAACCAAGAGAGCTAGAAGTACTAACCAATAATATTAATGGATTAAGTAAAGCGATCGCTGATATCTCTAAAGTTATCCAAATTCATCAAGCTCAGATTAATTCTACACTCAAAACTAGAAAAGAGCTTAGAGACAAGAATGAGAATGAATCCACACTGAAAGCTTTATATGAGCAGTTGAGTGTAGAACCTAAGCAATTGATTCAAGATATGATTAAGGGTTATCTATCTGCCAATCCTGACGCTAAAGTAGATGACTTACTCTCACTCAAGCCTGCTGATGTAGAAATCCAGTATGAATTAGGGGACGATGACTAATGAATGTTGTCCCTTGTGATTTGGAAAGTGTTCTTAAGTCAGATACTTTAAGATATCAATTCCTTGCTGGAGCTAATGACCCTGTATTATTTGTTAAGTATTTTTTAGGTGAAAAAGTTAACTATTACTTAAATGAAATTGAAAGGATTCATCCTGAAACTGGGGAAGTAGTTATAGGACATCCTAAACAAAGACAATGGTTAAGGCAAGCTGTTAATTGCCAAGAGGGAATATTAAAAGCAGGTAGTAGAAGTGGTAAAACTTTTGTTACTGCCCTCATGCACCTTTGGTTTTTATTCTATAGAAAGAGACCTACTACCTCTGTTTTTTATGGAGACTATAGTAAAAGATTTCAGTCTATTAACTGCGCTCCTTCTTTGAAGCAAGCTAAGTTAGTAAAGGATGAAATCATAGGTTTAGTCAATGATAGCCCCTTCCTGACTAGTATAGGCTTCATTAAGCATATCTCTGATGGTCAGCAACCTTTTATAGAAACTTGTTTCAATAGCATTATTTGGTTCCAAGCTACTGTGCAAAAGGGAAGGTTCATTTTAGGTTTGTATTTGGATATAGCTACCCTAGATGAGTCTGCTTCTGAGTATGCTTTAGAACATCTACGGATGAAGATACTTAATGTTAGGGGTACTGAAGTTAGTGGACGTAAGTTTTTTATCTCTACTCCACAAGGAGAAGGGGAGTCTGCTGGTCAAGGAGCTATTTACTTTAGAAAGATATGGAATGAACTGAAGGAACGCAGACTTAAAAAAGATAATTCAGTAGCGATCGCTGAGTTTTCTCAGTTTGATAATCCTGTTAATCCCCCTGAAGTAATCAAAGCCAACATGGTTAACATGACTCAGGCTCAAATCAGAGAGGAGATTTATGGTAAGTTTGCTAACTATGGTTCTACTTTCTTTGCTGGTAATTATCTAGACCTAGCAATTGAAAAAGGAGAAAGGCATACTTGTTTCTTCCCAGTCGATGACCCAATTACAGGCTTCTGTTTACCTGAAGCTGGTACTCATCCTGATTTCCCTTATTTACCAAAAGGTGGGCCTGGAGCGCAATTCTTTACTGGAGTTGATGTGGCTGGAGATACTAATGCTGACTCAACTGTGCTTACTACACTTCAATTTATTGATAGGGAGTTGAGGATAGTAGCTTTTGAAAGGATTAGTAAAACTCCTTTGTTTGACCAAGATGGGGTTATTGAAAGGGTTAGAAGAAGGTTAAATCAATTCCCTGGTGAACTTTATTATGATGCCACTGCTTTAGCTGGACAATATTTAAAGGAAGCTATTGAAAAGGAATTAGACCCTAAAGAGGTATTACTGTGTACACCTATTAACTCCACTAAAAAGCCTTTTAGACATAATAAACATAATCATAAAACTCTTATGCTGTCTAATTTGGCAGGGATTATAGAGAAGGCTAAGCTTGTAATTCCTTATAGTGAAGAAGACAAGTTAAAGCAGCTTAAAACTGAGCTTAGATTCTATAAACTTGACGATAGAGGTCTACCTACAGACTGTGTTATGTCATTAGCTCTAGCTGCTTATGCTTGGAAGAGGAGAGAGAGTAATGATAAGTATGTTGAGGATGAGGAGGCTACAACTTATTTAATGGATAGGGTAGCTTAGTCAAAAGCCCTATTCTGGTTTATATATAAAACAACCTACTTCTTGTACTATATCTCTGTAAATTCCTTGAATGAAACTTAAACCAGCTATTGCTGTTGGATCTATAGTTTGTTGTTTAAGATTATTTATTTCATTATATTTCATATCTATCAAGGTTCTTAAAACAATACAAGCAACTTTAGCGTCATGATTTGTATTTTGTAATACTTCTGGAACTTTCTGAATCATTTTCCTTATTTCTACAAAGCAAGGAATTATAAATATTTCAGAACTATCTTGAATAGAAATAGATAAACGATTTTGCGAATTTAAACGAGAGGCATATTCTCCTGACTTTGTAATTTTAGTTAATATCATTACATCAATTAAGAATAAGAATTCACTAGTAGTTCTTAGAGATTTCATCTCCGAAGTTTCTGTCATAAAAACTTACCTATTTAGTGGAGGACAATTAGAAAGAAAAACTTAATTTAACAATCTGCCGAAGTAAATCTGTTGCTGGGGTTTCCTGAGATACCACAACACAGTGATTTTATTATTAAGACTACATTCGGGCGTGAACTTAAGAGCAATTATCTTTAGCCAAACAGATGCAACCTTTTAGAGCTACATGTTGAACTTTGTAGATACTTCTACAAAACCGCCCATTTAATAGATAAGGCTGCTTAGTGAATTTAAAGGATTTATTTCTGCCATTATCTCCCCCCACTTAATTACTATATCATCAGCAATTTTAGGATTCATCTTGTAGATAGGTTGTAGTAATAGAAGAGGAGCATAACTTTTTTCTTCCATAGTAAGCTGTATAGGGGAATCTCTTGCTATTAAACAACCAATTGATTTACAAGTAAACTCAATTCCTGTATCTTCATAAAACCAATAAGGATCTTTTTTGTATGCGTGTACACACCACAAAGCAAACTCATAAAATATTTTCCATCTCTCATTACGAAACTGTTCGGTTAGTTGAATAAACTGCCCCTTTGCAATATCATCACCATCTTGTACTGAAATGAAATTATTATAGGCTTCCTTATATAAACTAGTTGTTTGATATACGCTAGTTTTATTTAATAAAAATTCATCTAGGTTCAATTTTTCTTCCATTGTATCCCGAAGATGTTGGTACTTGGGTATACTCATATTCTGAAAAAAAGTTTCCACAATGGCAAGAAAATAACTCATGTCTACTATCCTTTGCTAATCATTTAATTTAATAGGGTTATGTAAACTGTTGCTGGGGTTTATTGAAATACCACAACACATCAACTTTATGGGTAACAACACAAAGATCGCAAACTTAATTACATTAACCTAAATGTTATTTATCGGTAGAAGCTGTATCAAGTTTATTCAGTAAAGATATTAGTGTCAAGTAATACTAATAGTAAAGTAATATTATGTATTATAGATATTGACTATTACCTGACTATCAAATAATATGAGTGGAGCTGAGGCTCTTGATATAGTTGGCTTCATATAGGGACTCATAAGCCTGGGGTCGTTGGTTCAAATCCGACCTGAGCCACTTATGAAAGACGATAATATAAGGGTTTCAGCTCCTAGTCACCTGTAGTATTAGAGGGCTGAATTCCTGTATGAGGCTCTTTTGACTATGAAATGACTATGGCATTCCCCCTAAAAAATAGTCATTTCATAGTTATGGAAGTAGGAGTTGAAAACTTACAAGGTCGCCTTAGATTAAGATTTCCTAGAGCTTTATTCAATGGAAATCATAAATACTTATCTGTGAATTTGGTTGAGACTCCAGACAACCAAGTTGTTGCTGAGCTAAAGGTACACCAAGCTGAGTTAGATATGATTTACTCATGGCTATCAACAATTTTGTACTACGTATTTACGGCGGCACCTTGAGAGCTTTTTTTTACTGCACAACCGACTTTTCAAGCATCCTCTTAGATAGCCGTAAAATCTCCTCAGTGGCTATGCTTTCGCTTGTTATATGCTTTACCCTAGTAAGCGTGCATTCATGTAGGCAAACAGATATGATATCAGCACCTTATCTGCTGACCGATCCGTTTTTGCAGCTGCCAACTGAAAATTCAGTGCGAGTAGTTTGGTTTACCGAGTTTGCTGGTACTCAACATACAGTGTCCTACGGTGAAAACCTCCAACAAATCGCTAAAGCAAATACTATCAAACTCAGTCGCACACGTGAAGACCAAAAATCAAGAGTTGGAAACCAAACGCAAGACAACCAAATTTATCAAAAACCGGTCGGGCGTGACATTTGGCGGCATGAAGCCGAGGTAACTGGGTTAACTCCTGGGGTACGAGTAAACTATCGGGTCGCAAGTGTGCGGGAAGATGGCGAAACTATCAGCAGTGATGTTTTTACTCTTGCAGCTACTCCAAAACCCGGTACACCATTAAAAATTTTGCTGACCTCAGACCATCAATTAAAGCAGATGACATCTGCAAATCTGCAAAAGGTAGTAGAAACTGTTGGACGAGTTGATGCGGTATGGTTTGCTGGTGATTTGGTCAATGTTAGCGATCGCGCCTCGGAATGGTTTGATGATAATAGCGGTGGTGCGCTGTTTCCTGGTTTACAAGGTCGCGCTAAATACGAAATGACCCACAATGGTGTTAAAACAACCTACACTGGTGGGCAAATAATTCAACATACACCCATGTTTACTTGCATTGGTAATCATGAAGTCATGGGACGATATGCTAGAACTGGCAGTTTAAATGATGAATTTGATGATACTATTCCTCAGACAATTGCCCAAAAGTTATACCCTGATAAATCTCTCATCGATAATTCTTTTAATACTATTACCTACGAAGAAATTTTCACTCTACCAACAAGCCAAGACGGTGGAAAAAAATATTACGCAGTTACCTTTGGGGATGTACGTCTCGTAGTATTATATATTACTAATATGTGGCGTCCTCCCAGTTTAGATGGGAAGCGTAAAGGTAGATATGAAGAAGCAGAAAAAGATTTCCATAACCCAGAAAATTGGGGATACGGACAGGTAATTTATGAACCCATTGCTAAAGGTTCCCAGCAATATAATTGGCTAGAAACAGAACTCAATAGCCCTGAGTTTCAACAAGCAAAATACAAAGTTGTAATGTTTCATCATCCACCTCATACTCTTGGTGATAATATAGTTCCCGCCTATACAGAACCAGTACAAATAATTGAGCGAGATGGTGATAACATCAAGGCTGTGCGTTACGAGTATCCCAAAGGCGCAGATTATATCATCCGAGATGTTGTACCTTTGTTAGAAAAAGCTAATGTGCAATTAGTATTTTATGGACATTCTCATTTGTGGAATCGCTTTGTTAGTCCCAGTGGAATGCACTTTTTAGAAACATCTAATGTTGGTAATACTTACGGTGCAGCTTGGGGTGATAGGAAACGAGAAGTGCCAATTAATTATCAAGAAGAGTATGTTCAACTCGGCGACCCCAATGGTTTACAACCAATTGTACCAACAATTGCTCCTTTGTTAGGTGAAGATGCAAAACCGATGCCTTATATTGCTAGTAATGAAATTACAGTTTTTAGTATCTTTGACACAGCAACAGGTAGCATCGCTAGTTATCGTTTTGATACTCGTAAGCCTGATTCAGAAGTAGTAAAGTTTGATGAATTGGTCATTAGTCATTAGTCATTGGTCATTAAAAAATAATTACCAATTATAAAGAACTAATGACAATCAAATAAAGCAAATGTATGAAAATATACTAACGTCGTTTAAGTGCTAAAGTCAGCCCATCTGCAATGGGGACAAGAGAAAGAATTACGCGTTCGTCATGGTGTAACTTTTCGTTTAATGCCCTAATTGCTTGGGTACTTTCATCTTGGAATTGTGGGTCAGCAGCGCGTCCTGACCACAAAACATTATCAATGGCAATTAATCCGCCTGGACGCACTAATTGTAGCGATCGCTCGTAATATCCATCATAATTTTCTTTATCAGCATCGATAAAGGCAAAATCAAATGTCTCGGCTTGCCCAGTTGCTAACAATCGATCTAAAGTTTCCAAGGCTGGCGCTAAATGTAAATCGATTTTATGGGCTACCCCAGCTGCTTGCCAATACCGTCTGGCGATGGCAGTAAATTCTTCACTCACATCAGCCGCAATAATCTTACCATCATCTGGTAGCGCCAAAGCTACAGAAAGTGAGCTATAACCCGTAAACACACCAACTTCCAGGGTTTTCTTCGCTCCAATCAGCTGCACCAAAAACCTCATAAACTGCCCTTGTTCTGGCGAAATCTGCATTGTGCCATTGGGATGGTTCGCGGTTTCTTGACGCAACTTCCAAAGAATTTCTGGTTCTCGCAGCGATACGGATAAAAGATAATTGTATAGTTGGTTATCAAGACCTATGGACTGTTTTGGCATGGTAGATGAGAAAATTTAGGGAATCTACAGTTATACTATCGCTGATTAGGGGTTTCTGAGGATTAATATGGTGCGGTTGCTTTTAACAGTAATATTGTTGGTGCTATTGACGGCTTGTGGCACCATTGGATTGTTACCAACTAGCGAGTTAGTGCAAAAAGCGATCGCACTAGACTTAGAACAAACTCAACAAAAGCTTAATCAGCAGTTGGATCTAGATTTTCAAGGATTTGAAATCAAGCGGCTATCAATTACCCAAGAACAACCCCTAACTATAGAAAATTTACCAGCTTTTCGCGTTCAGGGAACATACGATTTAATTCTTAAGTTACCAAAACGAAGCTTAACACAACCAAAAAAACCCTTTAACCTTTACTTGCAAATTCAGCAAGAAGGTAAAACTTGGCGACTGCTGCTTCCAGATAAAAATAGTAAAAATATTCAACAAATTTGGCGTAGTTATCTCATTCAATAAGTAATAGGCAATAGGGATAAGGGTTTTAGATGATGTTGGAAAATGCGAACAGAATTCGCTACTACAGAAACATTCCCGTAGCCTCTCGCAGAGAAGTCCACGGAGGTGGACTAACGGAAAATTAAGGTTTTGTCTGTGTAGGCGCGAATTCTAGTCGCCAAGGCAACTTAGTTTCTTTTTTTAAGATAGTTTGATTTTATTGTACGAACTTATTTAGTTCTGAATTTTGAACTTGTTAATCTTAGTATATGTGCAGCTATAAAAACTATCACAAGCATTTGTGTTACTAATTTTTACAAAAAGGTGCAAAAGATACTTAGCCTATTTGGTGTAGCCATCTCATGCAAAAGATGGTGTGTGCAATAAAAAAAAGCATCACAATTATTTCAGTAAAACTGCTGGGCTATAGTCACGATAAAAATATAGCAATCTTGTTTCAGTTGCGAACAATATCGATGTTGACTGTTGACGGTCAACATAATTCGTAATTGATAAGGGAAAAAATACGCCATATTAATTCTGAATTCTGAATTCTGAATTCTGAATTCTGAATTCTGAATTCTGATTCTCAAATGATAGTTTCATCGGAGACAATACAAAATGTATATTAACTTTTTTATCAGTTCCATTGCCAGCATTGTAATTGTGGTGCTGGCTGCTTTTGGATTACTCCAATGGTTGCACATACCTGCTGGTAGCTTTCTGGACTGGGTGATTGGCGGTGCAAGTTTTTGGTGGTTGTTGGTAATTGTGACCGTACCGTGGAATGTGCATTTTCAAGCTAAAGAAGTATTAGCAGAAGCAGCACAATCTAGGGAAAAAGAAATTCCAGTCGATGAAAAACAAGTGAAGTATGTCACAGTTTTGGCAAAGCGATCGCTTTGGGTTGCCATTGCTTTACACTTACTCTCAGCCGTTGGTCTTTATACTCTCGCTGTCACTGGTATTAGTACAGTGGGATATGTGAGTTCTGGTGCAGCTTTGTTATTAACAATTCTGCGTCCAGCGATTCGGGCTTATGAGTATTTATATGCAAGGTTAGCGATGATTCGCCAAGAATGGAAGTATCCCCGCGAAGATATTATGGAATTGCGCGATCGCTTTTATAATTTAGAACAAAAAGTGCAATCTTTAGAGGATCAACTTAACCCAGAACAACCATCTTCATTACCAGCAACTCAACAACGTTTTGCAGAAGAAACTCGCAGAGATTTAGCCAGAATTGTGGCTAATTTAGAAGAATTACGTGCAATAAATCACACAGAACACGAACGTTTAGGAAGAGAAGCTAGAAGTGCGATCGCTCAACTTTCAACTGACGGACAATTTCTCGATCATGTACGAGAAATCATTCGATTTTTTAAATCAGCCTGAATTCTAGCTATATTTCGTAAGCCTGCAATAAATGTTCGCCATTAAAATGAATTACATGAGTTGCATCTTCAGCAACCCAAACATCTGTTTCCCAAGCAATCTCTGGTAGGTATTCTACCATTGCTTTGCGACTGAGAAATGTTGTTACCATAACTAAAGGGATTTTGACGCCTTTAAATAGAGATTCCAAATCCTTCTTTCGTTTTGCATTAATTGGCCCGTGTGAAGTTACAGCTTCAATTAGCACTAACCAATTATTTGTTGTCAAGTGAATAATTACATCTGGCATTTTGCCATGAGAATCAATAGTAACGCCTAAATCCGTTAATGCTGCTTCATCGAAATGTGTGAATTTTTCATCGGTATCACCAACATAAATTAGCTTTCCACCAGGAGTAAAACGTGGAGCGAAATCGTTAATAATTTTTTCAATCAGAATATTCTGACCACCTGGTGATAAAGTTTTAATTTCTCCTGCAATTACTATCGGAATACGGGACATCTCCCGTTCTTGTGCATACTGCTTTTTGAGAGTTTCAATGGAAGCCAGGTAAGTGCTTATGCTTTTCTCCCATTCATTAGTACCATAGGTTCGTAATAATTCGAGCGCACTTTCTTCAATTTGATAGACAGTTTTTGGACTGTTGATAGGGCGGCTCAGATTATCTGGATTTGCAACTATCAAAGCAGCATCTAGAAATTGATGTACTGTTTGGCGGCAAACTGTTTCTCGTGTATTGGGCTTATAAGTTTTACCATAATGCTGAGCCATAAAGTCCATTATTGGCGTAATTCCCATTAAAGGAGAAGTCGCTAAATTCCAAGAGTCTGTCGGTTTTAAGTCAAGTAACGCCAGAAGGGTTAAAGCTGAGCGTTCGTTAAGCTGTCGTCGTGGAAAGCCCAATTGCCTTAATATTTGCAGTGCTTCGTCAATTCGAGACTTAATTTTGATGGGATTTTTGTCGGACTGATTTGACATATTCAATAACTTATTTTGCACAAGTAGATCGATTTCGCACCCAGAGGGAAAGCGTTCTTTAATCTCCGTTCCTAAAGACAATAATTGTTCCAATGTCGGATACTTTAATTTTCGCAAATCTGTTGCATTTACTTGAGTATGTCCATTGAACAACCGAAAAAATAAATCAACTAAAGTTGAATTAAGATAAACTGCAAGCCCACAAGCCAAGGTATGGCTAAGACCACGCCCATCTTTATGAAAATAATTCAAATGATTTTCAAATAAGGTGGATTGAGAATAGCATGGGTAAATTCTGCTGGATGTGTATTATTTAATAAATTAACTTCAAGCCGCTTAGCTGTATCTTTGATAAAATCAATTTCACGAATTTCGTAATTGAAAGAAATGTTTACACGTTGACATTCCCGTTCGCATAGTTTTAAAGTCTGGCTCAAATATCCAATTAGAAAAGGATCGATTTCATAGGCGACAATACGCAAACTTGAAGTCTGTTTTTGCTGGCATACTTTGTTGACAAAAGCCGCTAGTAACGAACCGATTCCAGCTCCGGCATCTAGCAAGGAAATTTCAGGCAAATCTAGCCTATCAAACATCCCAGCCATCAATTCTGCTACTGAAGCTGGGGTAAGAAACTGGCCCATCGATGCTTTTTTATTTTGTGTTAGCTGCAAACTTGCTACAGTACGACGAAAATCCACTTCTGCAAGTAAGTTTCCAGTTGATATTTCTGCGAGGCTTCTCAACTCTAAACTACTGATATCATTTGCAATTAACGCTTTATTTTTTGATGGAGTGCTCACGGTCTGTCTTCTTAATTACTATAGCAATCCTAAATCATTTGTGAGACAAAACCAAGTAAAAATGACCAATGATAAAGGACAGTAAACACCAAAATTCTCATCAATAAAATAGGATTGCTATATCAAGTTTATGAGATTTATCAATAGCATAAAACACCACATAAACTGTAGTTGCTCAAAACTCAAAGTAGTCCTGCTGATTCATACAATCGTTTCACCATTGCTGTAATTCTTGCACCATAATCTAAATCTGCTGACCAACGTCCTGATAGTTGGTCAATTAATGGTGCAATTCCTCGCGTTACAAAGCGAAATCTAGGGTCTACAACTTCCTGTACCAAAGGTTCTAAACTAGCGTAAGCTTTTAAATGTTGCACGTGTGCCCTGACTCCTATTCTGGCACTGGGAAAAGATGCAGCCTCAGAACCACCACCAATAGCACCCAAACCAGCAAAGTTATTTTGTTCGGGTTTAATATCACTACCAAATCTTAAAAATCCAGTTTCGACACACATTTGGCAAAAGGCGATATCATAATTTACCCCTTCTATACCTGCTTCCTCCCGATAAAGTTTTGCGATATCGGGAAACTTTACTAAAGCATTTTCATTATTATTCCTGAGGAATAATTGTAACTGTATTTCTGAGGTATTACCGTTTGAAATTATCCGGTCTAATTGACCAGTACAAACTATTAAATTCGATCGCAAGCTGACGGTACGAGTTGTAGCATCCCAGCTGACTGCAATATTAAAATCTCGGAGTTCGATCGCTTTGACATAAACTATTCTGCGATAGGTAATTCGATTGACATTTGGTGCTTTTGATAAATCTATTCGCAGACGGTCTACTAAATCAATGGGAATGTAAGCATTACCATTAACTAAAATTCCTTGCTCGGAATAATTTTGCCCGTTAATATTAATATTAATTGCTGGGTAAGTTGGTTCTGTGGGAGTTCCGGTAGGGTCAATTACACGACTCCAAGATACCAAGCCGTCAGCAATTCCCAAAGCAAAATCACGGCGACGACTTTGCAGCAAAGCCCGATCCTCTGGACTGCTGAGAAATCCCACTTGCATTAACAAAGCCGGAAGGGTTGTGCGGCGACAAAATGCCAAACTACCCAATCCACTGTCTGTATCTGGCTTGACTCCGCGATTTGGTAATTGGGGTACGCGGCGCAACAGTGCCACGAGTAACTGTTCGGCATTGGTTTTGCGTTCAGTATTATTGGCAATGTAAAACACACTCGCCCCACGTACAGCAGGACTGCTAGCTGCATCAGATTGAATTTCTAGCGCCACATCACCCCGGCGTCCACGGGAATTGATCCAGGTGATGGTGTCGGCAGCACTTAAATCGTCGGGAACTGCTAAAATTTCAAAATTCCGCGCCCGCAATTCCGTAACAATCAAATCCCGCAACAAAATCATTTCTTTAGCTTCAGTTGTACCACCAGCGATCGCACCCGGATCGATTCCTCCCGCTTCTTTGCCTCCGTGAGCCGCCGATATAAAAATACGTCCCATCTACAGTATTTCCTCTGATAAAATTAAACGTAAGCAATTTTAGATATAATTGGTGGCTTCGCAACAACAATATAATAGCTATCAGAAGTCGAAAGTAATTTGTCCTTTGTTATTTCTCCAAAGTTGATAGGACAACGGAGTAGGGAAATGGCTTCGCCAAGGGACAAGGGGAAAGGTTAAAGGGAAAAGGAGGGATCTTTCTTTTGCCCTTTGCCCTTTGCCCCATGCCCAATGCCCAATGCCCAATGCCCCATGCCCAATATTATGCAAATCCCCCGCTTACACCCAGATACAATTGAAGAAGTTAAACTCAGAGCTGATATTGTCGATGTCGTCTCTGAGTACGTAGTTTTACGGAAGCGAGGGAAAGATTTTGTCGGGTTATGCCCGTTCCATGATGAAAAATCTCCCAGCTTCACCGTTAGCCAAACCAAGCAAATGTATTATTGCTTCGGCTGTCAAGCCGGGGGAAATGCCATTAAGTTTGTGATGGAATTGGGAAAGCGTTCTTTTGCTGAGGTGGTGCTGGATTTAGCACGGCGTTACCAAATACCCGTACAAACCTTAGAACCCGAACAACGCCAAGAATTACAGCGTCAGCTGTCTTTGCGGGAACAATTATATGAAGTTCTGGCTTCTGCGGCGCAGTTTTATCAACACGCCCTCAGACAATCCCAAGGGCAAAAGGCAATTGCATATTTGCAATTTAACCGCAAATTTAAAGAAGAAACAATACAGCAGTTTGGTTTGGGTTACGCCCCCGCAGGTTGGGAAACTCTCTATCGCTACTTAGTGGAAGACAAACGCTATCCAGTGCAACTGGTGGAAAAAGCCGGCTTGATTAAACCACGCAAGGAAGGGGGCAGTTATTATGATGTGTTCCGCGATCGCTTAATGATTCCCATCCGCGATGTCCAAGGACGCGTTATTGCTTTTGGCGGTAGAACTCTAACTGAGGAACAACCAAAATATTTAAATTCCCCAGAAACCGAACTTTTTAGTAAAGGTAAAACATTATTTGCCCTGGATCTAGCCAAAACCGGAATTTCCCAACAGGATCGAGCCGTGGTGGTGGAGGGTTATTTTGATGCCATCGCCCTCCACGCGGCTGGAATTAATAACGCCGTCGCCTCCCTGGGTACAGCCTTAAGTCTAGAGCAAGTGCGGCTAGTATTACGCTACAGTGAATCGAAACAATTAATACTCAACTTTGACGCTGATAAAGCCGGAACCAATGCAGCCGAAAGGGCGATCGGCGAAATTGCCGAACTAGCATATAAAGGAGAAGTGCAGCTAAAAATTCTCAATTTACCTAATGGCAAAGATGCTGATGAATATTTGCGCGAACAAACACCAGAAGATTATGTTCAACTATTAGCAAATGCACCCCTTTGGCTAGATTGGCAAATTCAACAAATTATTCAAGACCGTGATTTAAAACAAGCTACTGATTTTCAACAAGTCACTCAGCAAATAGTTAAATTACTCAAAAATATCGCTAACAGCGATACCCGCAATTATTATGTTTCTTATTGTGCAGAAATACTCAGTTTAGGCGATGCTAGACTTATACCGCTACGAGTGGAAAATTTATTAACTCAAATTGCTCCTTTTGCACCTACATATTCCAAACCCGTATCAGCAAAAAAAGCATGGGGAAGCAGCGAAAAAGTTTCCCCACTCCCCACTGAACGCAGTCTTTTAGAACATGCAGAAGCATTATTACTGCGAATTTACTTGCATTGTCCCGAACAGCGTCAAGTAATTATTGAGGAATTAGATGAACGAGATTTGCAATTTAGCCTTTCCCATCACCGATTATTGTGGCGACAAATTTTAGAAATGGCGGTGGAACAAATAGATTTAATTTCGACTCTACAAAATAGATATTTAGAATTATCAGAAGACCTGGGATTAATATCACATTTATTTCATTTGAACGAAAAAACTACAAAAGAAATACTTCGCACTCCGCAGGTAGTTCAAGCGGCGATCGCTTGCATGGATTTGGTTATGCTAGAAAAACGCTATCGCCACTTTCTAGAACTATGGCAGCAAACCGATCCGGAAACCGAACCAGAAAAATATCAATTCTATTATCAGGCTTTTTACACTGAAAAAATCAAACTGCAACAAATAGACAGACAACGCCTATTTTCCATCACAGAATTGTTGTAATTATGTTTACGCGCAAAATTTCAGGAGCAGTTGAGTCATGGTAGCTATTAGACTTCTTGCAGAAGTCGGGAAAAGGGGAAGGGGAAAGGGGAAAAGGTTTGGTATTTTCCCTTTCCCCGGTTGGTGAGCTTGTCGAACCATTAACCCCTTCGGAGTTCGCCAGTCGCTCATGGGGGAAACCCCCAAGACCGCGCTGGCTCACCTTTTCCCTTTGACCACAAGAGTGCAGAAAGCAATTGATTGCAAGAGGTCTATTGATGAGCATGAACAACTTCTAGGATTTAAGATAGATATAAGCTTTGATTCTGCCTTCCCTCAGAGGGTGAGCATTGCTTGAGTATAGTTATTGAGTATAAAAATATATCAATAATTTATACAGACAATGCTAAAAGTAGGGGATTTGAGCATCAAACGAGCTAGCATTCATTGTGCCTAAAAGCGTTGATGTACAGTTTTTCTAAGGTTCACTGCATAAATCCTGATTGTCAACGTCCTTATCCTCAACCTTGGGGAAACAAATTTTGCAACAGCTGTGGCGCACCTCTACAGTTGTTAGACCGTTATATCCCGATTCAGCGTTTGGGTTCGGGGGGATTTGCTCAAATTTACACGGTTTGGGATGAAAAAACTCAAACTGAGAAAGTGCTGAAAGTATTAGTTGAAGATTCACCAAAAGCACTGGAATTATTTACCCAAGAGGCGGATGTTTTATCGAGATTACAGCATCCCGGTGTGCCTAGAGTTGAAGCTGACGGTTATTTTCAGGTAAATTTGTTTAACCCCAAACCACACCAACTGCCTTGTCTGGTGATGGAAAAAATCAATGGAAAGACTTTAGAGGAGATATTACAAAAATATCCCCAAGGGTGTCCGGAGAATTTAGTTTTAAATTGGTTCGCCCAAGCAGTAGAGATTTTAAAAGAATTACATAAACGTCAAATTATTCACCGAGATATCAAACCTTCTAATTTGATGCTGGATACCTATGGAGGGGAACCAAAAAGCGATCGCTTGGTATTAATTGATTTTGGGGGAGCAAAACAAGTTAGCGCTTCAAAAGTGGGTTCGCGGTCTAGTTCCACTCGATTATTTTCTTCTGGCTACAGTCCACCAGAACAAGTAACCGGGGGAATTGTGGGGCCTGGTGCGGATTTTTATGCCCTTGGTCGAACAATTATTGAACTACTAACGGGCAAGTATCCCTTAGATTTAGAAGACCAGCAAACTGGTGAGTTGCGCTGGCGCACCGAAGCCAATGTTAACCCAGAGTTAGCGGACTTGCTGGATGAAATGGTGCAGGAAGATGTGCGATCGCGTCCTTTAAATGCAGCGATAATTGAAAAACGCCTCGCAAAGATTTCTCAACCATTACCACCGCCAAGATTATTTTCCCAACTAAAGGACAAGCTCAAGCAAACCTCAACCCAAGCCTCCCAGAAATTGACACAGCTAACACAAGCCGTTGAACAAGGTTTAGGTCAATTTAGCCAAGGCGTCAATCAAACCATTATATTTATTGTTCAAACCATCCTGAGAATTATCAAAGCTTGTTTGGCAACAATTTGGGCGATGATGCTGACTAGTTTTGGGGCTTGTTTTGGCGCGATCGCTGGTTTTATTTTGGCCTATCGCACAAGCTTGGGGCCTCGCATTGTAGAATTCCTTTCGATTCAGGTTAACCAATTAGTTCCCAACACCCAACCCTCATTCGGGACAGATATTTTGGTTTTTCTCGCTGCTGGTTGGGGAACCGCATGGGGACTGACAGTATCCGGGTGTTTTGGTCAACGGCGGCGATTTTTAGTAGCTTCCTTAATGGGTATCGTTAGTTATGGCTTCGGCTGGTTGATTTTGCAATTCATAACCCCAAAAAACAGCGGCGAAGGCTTAATAGCAACGATTTTGGTGGGAGTTTGCCTACTTACCCTGAGTTTAGGACTTCGCAGCCATCATATAGTGTATGCCGTGTTCGCAGCCTTTGGCAGTGCGATCGCCTATGCAACTTTGATTCTAATCAACTTAGCACCTGCAATGCTGGAATTTTCCACTCAACCAGCTTGGGCACAGTTATACAACCCACTGATTTTTTTTGGTTCCGTAGGCTTATTTCTCAGCTTTTGGTTAGGAGTGAGTTTTTACTTAATTGTCCCTGGATTGCGTTTCTTGGGATGGAGGTAAAGAAGATGGGGTATGGGGCATGGGGCATTGGGAAAATGAGAATAAATACTCCCTAATCAGTCAACCGTCAACCGTCAACCCTCCAACTATCCTAAAAACAAGATCCCCCTAGCCGTTTTTTTTCATCGAACTAGGGGGATCACATATATGGTAGTCTATAAATGGTTCGGTATAGTTCCTTACGACTCGATTGTATAGCCTAGATTCTACTTTGAGTAGTCCTACCGCAATAATTTATCTGATATTCATTACTTCTTAATCAATGCTTCATGCCTGTTATTCACTTCGCAGGTTCTATATGTAATTATGACAGTACCGAGCGTACATTAGTTGTCATTCTTGTAAATATCTGTAAAAAATATGAAACTTAAGATTGTCGCCACCGTCTCCCTGTTAGCTAGTTTCGGTTTTGCAGGGCAGACTTTTGCATCAAACGTGCAAGACTTAGAACTGTTGAAGGCGACAAATGCTTGTCCCAGGTGCGATTTGAGTGGTGCTGACCTGACTCAACTGAATCTAAGTGGAGCTATTTTGCGTGGGGCTAATTTGAGTGGTGCGACATTATCTCAAGTGAATCTCACAAATGCCGATCTCACAGGTGCGAATTTAGAGGGTGCAATTCTAAATTCGGCTAATCTCACTGGTGCTTCGTTAACTGGTGCAAACTTAAAATCAGCATCCCTAGAAAAAGCTGATTTATCCTATGCAGGTTTCATAAGCGCTAATTTAGAAGCAGCAAACTTAAAGGATGCCAAATTGCTGTTTACCAATTTTCGGGCGGCAAACTACCGATTGACAATTTTAACTAATGGCGTTGTGACCTCCGACAAACCCTACGGTTGGTCTTTAGAACGTCCAAATAACAGAGAATGTAACGAGTTCAAGCCCGAAAATACTCCAGGTACAACCTGCTACGGCAAATAAATTTTGGTTTTCCCACAAAATGGTTGTAGACAGGTAGAGACTAGCAATTGCTAGTCTCTACATTTGTTTGAACAGGAAAAAATATTGTGGTGCGGAATATAAACCCTCATTGGCTAACTGTGTCCTGATATGTTGTAGATGGGGCGATCGCTTTTTGAATAATACCATCTCACAAAATACCCAATTCTTTCCCCCTGCCCAATGCCCTACCTGGGAGCAAAATGGCTAAATTTAAGCTAAAATTCAAGCAGAGTAAGCATTTCACGCTTAGGTACACTCCATGCTTGAAACTTTGGAAACCCGACTTTACGAACTAGAACAATTTGCCAACGCCCTTGTTTCTAATCAACTGACCCACATTAGTGTAGTGAGTGTGGGTGTTATCTTTGCCGCTGGCTTGCTCACCAGCTTGACGCCCTGTACGCTTTCTATGCTGCCAATTACCATTGGTTATATCGGCGGTTATGAAGCAAAAAGCCGTCTCCAAGGTGCTGCACAATCAACTTGGTTTGCTT
The DNA here is from genome assembly GCF_014222165.1 of Nostoc sp. 2RC. Taxonomy (NCBI): domain Bacteria; kingdom Bacillati; phylum Cyanobacteriota; class Cyanophyceae; order Nostocales; family Nostocaceae; genus Nostoc; species Nostoc sp. 2RC. The sequence continues at coordinate 13,577 of NZ_JACKZU010000007.1, read as the reverse complement.
TGGGATTGGCAACTACTCTCGCAGGATTAGGCATTATAGCAAGTTTAGTGGGAAAAGTCTACGGTCAGGTTGGAGTTGGTTTACCAATCATTGTGAGCATCATTGCCATTTTGATGGGGTTGAATTTATTGGAAGCACTACCTCTGCAATTTCCCTCCTTGGGTGAAACTAATTGGATTTCCCAAGATTTGCCAGTAGGGTTGCGTTCCTATTTATTGGGGCTGACTTTCGGCTTAGTTGCATCTCCTTGCAGCACGCCTGTTTTAGCTAGCTTACTTGGTTGGATTGCTAATACACAAGACTTAATTTTAGGCGCTGTTTTACTACTTTCTTATACAGCCGGCTATGTAGCACCATTAATTTTAGCAGGTACTTTTACTGCTTCAATTAAAAAGTTGCTAGAACTACGCCGTTGGTCTGGTTGGATTAACCCAGTCAGTGGGGCACTATTAGTAGGATTCGGTGTATTTTCTTTAATTTCTCGAATTCCCTTTAGTAGTTTTTAAGTAAGGAGTCAGAATTCAGGAGTCAGAATTCAGGAGTCAGAATTCAGGAGTCAGAACTCAGGAGTCAGAATTCAGGAGTCAGAACTCAGGAGTCAGAATTCAGGAGTCAGAATTCAGGAGTCAGATGACTTTATAAATTAGAATAAAATTTGATGAATTAATCTACAAATGATACTAAATTCTTTCTAATTTGTGATTTTTCCTCCCAAGTACTGAATTATTATATTTTTGTTAATTCTGAATTCTGAATTCTGAATTCTGAATTCTGATTCCTAAATTCAGATAATTGTACACCGATTAACACATGTGAGTAATGACATTAGAAGATTCGACTTCCAAAAAAATCAGTTGGTGGGCTGTGGTTGGGCGGTATTTACGCCGGGAGTTTTTGCCTGTACTGACAGATTTACGACTGGCGATCGCACTATTACTATTGATTGCCATTTTTAGCGCTACAGGTACTGTAATTGAGCAAGGTCAGTCTCCAGCATTTTACCAAGCTAACTATCCAGAACATCCAGCATTGTTTGGTTTCTTAAGTTGGAAAGTAATTCAAGTAGTTGGCTTAGACCATGTATATCGTACTTGGTGGTTTTTAGCATTACTCATTTTATTTGGCACTAGCTTAACTGCTTGTTCTTTTACTCGTCAGTTACCAGCTTTAAAAGCAGCCCAACGCTGGAAATATTATGAAGAACCACGGGAATTTAAAAAACTAGCTTTAAGTGCAGAATTAGATACTGGTTCTTTGAATTTTCTCAATCAAATTTTACAGAAACGCCGTTATAAAATTTTTTCAGAAATAGAAAAAGAAAATGTTTTATATGCCCGTAAAGGAATAGTCGGACGTATTGGGCCAATTATAGTTCATATTGGCATCGTCACTATTTTGCTGGGAGGAATTTGGGGGGCAATGACCGGTTTTCTTGCCCAGGAAATGGTTGCTAGTGGCGATACATTTGAGGTAAAAAATATTATAGATGCTGGGCCTTTGGCAGCAAGTCAAGTACCAAAAGATTGGTCTGTGCGAGTAAATCGTTTTTGGATTGATTACACTCCCACTGGAGGAATAGATCAATTTTATTCAGATTTATCTGTTTTAAATAATCAAGGACAAGAAGTTGACCACAAAAAGATTTTTGTTAACCAACCTCTGCGCTATCATGGCGTTACCTTCTACCAAACTGACTGGGGAATTGCAGCTGTTCGCGTCCAATTTAATAAAAGTCCAGTTTTCCAGCTACCGATGGTCAAGTTGAATACCAACGGCCAAGGTGCAATTTGGGGAACCTGGATTCCGACTAAACCAGATTTGAGTCAAGGTGTCTCGGTGCTAGCCAAAGATTTGCAAGGAATGGTATTAATTTATGATGCCACTGGCAAACTAGTTAATACTATCCGCGCTGGGATGTCCGCCGAAGTCAATGGTGTGAACTTGAAAATAATAGAGGTAATTGGTAGCACAGGTTTACAAATTAAAGCCGATCCAGGTATACCAATTGTTTATTCAGGATTTGCTTTATTAATGTTGGGTGTGGTGATGAGTTACTTTTCCCACTCACAAGTTTGGGCATTACAAAAAGGCGATCGCTTATATGTAGGTGGTAAAACTAATCGCGCTCAAGTCGCCTTTGAACAAGAAGTTTTAGAAATTCTAGATCAATTGAGTTCGCAGCCAAAAAATGAAGATCGAGGAATGCCAATTCAAGTTTAATTGTGATTAGTCATTAGTCATTAGACATCTCCAATAATTACACGTTTTTTAGGTAAATGAGGTAGATGGGTAGGGGCCAACGGTCGTCGGCCCTTACAATAGACCTCTTGTAATCAATTGCTTTTTGCACTCTTGTGGTCTGGGGAAAGGCAAAATACCAAACCTTTCCCCCTTTCCCTTTGCCCTTTTCCCGACTTCTGCAAGCTGAAAAAGGGGGCAACTTCTAAAGCCCCCTTTTTAAGGTAATACAGTTCAGTTAAGCTTTTTTCTCCCTTGCTCCCTTGCTAACTGCTGTATATTTTGTATCAATTTTCAAGTGATATCATGTCCGCCTAATCACTTGTCAAAAAAATTCTCCGCGTCCCCGCGTCTCCGTGTCAGTCCTAATGATAAGTCTTCAACCGGACATGATATGAAATGATATTAATCTTCAATGGGTGCATTGGGAATTGCTGCATCAATATCAGCTTGGGATAAATTGGGAATTGACCAGTTAGATTCACCGGCTTTGAATACTCTTGCAGGATTAACGTTAAATTCAATAGTACCGGTTTGTGGATTAGTTTTAGCTATTAACTGAGTTCCATCTACAATTTTAATAGCCAAAGGTTCTGTCAATGCTTGGCCATCCGCAGCTATACCAGCTACCTTAGTTCCAATCGGTAGGTAAACGCCATCACAATCCCATTCATTTTCTGTAATTTGACCATTTCCTAAGAAATACAGGGTATTTCCTTGGGCAACTTTTTTAGGTTTGTGGGCGTAAATCGCTAGAGTTTTGCCAGTTTCATTGCGGCATTGTGCCCAGCTTGATGCTGTTTCTAAAATGTACTTTTGTAGCTTCAATTCACCTAATTCTTGCTCAATTTGTTCTGGTGTATATTGAGATTGTTCTGGTGTATTTTTCAGCTGCAATACATTATTAATTACTTGATTTACTTCGATATAGTCGGGAGTAGTAGTTAAGTCCGGTCTATCAGCCCACGAAGGTTGGGCAATTATTAAATTAACTAAAAGTACTAAAGCGACGAGAGCAGTTTTGAAAAGTTTCACTTGGATTGTCCTTTTGAGGTTTACAAAAGATTTTCAGTATTGAAAATTTTCCTAAATGAGACTATTTATTTGAATGGGTTTTTAGCTTTGTTAGCAAACAGTCTCACAAATATTCAGCCATGATTACCCGCGAATTTCAATGCTTGAGGATGTTGCCAGCTGTCCATTCATTGCATACAGTTTGACAAGCCCAGTTAAACACAAGCAGCTAACTATCAAGGCAATTGGAGTTAGGGAGGCACTGTCTAAGATAATAAACACACCCAAGCCTATTAAAACGAAAGGAACAAAACCGTTGCCATAACGAGTTAACAGCTGAGAAATTGCAGGCTGGCAAGTCAGCTTGTAGGTTACATAGCACCAAACGCCCACTAACAGCAAGAAGATTGCAACGATCGCCAGCAAACTAGAGGGGGTACTATTAGCAAACAAGGGCATATAGATACTGATGTTATCACTACCGTTGGCGATGGTAATAGCCGCCACACTGCAAGCTTGGGGAGATAGAAAACTAATCAAGGAAAAAGAACTAGACAATTGGGGCTGTACTTCTGACTGAGAATCGTTTTCGGGATTCAACAAACGATTTAGTCCAATGGTGAATGTACGCTGGTTGAATGATAGGAGAAAATATTTTTTTTCTTAAATTGATAAATAAAATTGATTGACTAATCAACCTAAACAGGCGATGGGGAGTAATACCACTGGGCATTCTAAAACTTCATTCGGGGGCAGAGGACAACAATAACTCCCCAGTCACCCAATAGGGTTTGGGGAAAGGGGAAAGGGGAAAGGTTTTAAATACATCCAAATCCCCTTACCCCTTAACCTTTTCCCACACCACAAGGGAAGTTCATACTGCTTATCCGAATCGTATTGACCAGTCAACAATTAACAATCAAAACCAACTTTTTCCCCGACTTTTGCAACAGCATCAGATAAAACAGCCGACTTAAGCCGACTGACAAAACAAAGTGCGATCGCTTAGGCTATTGGGCGAAGAGATAAAATGTCAAGTATAAAAATTATGCTTCACACTCCCAGCCCACTTGCAGAAGACTTAGCAGTTCAAAACCATCCCAGTTGTGATTTTTTGACAATACAACATCGCATCCGTTTCCTTGTAGATAGATATGTTGCAGCCGAAAAACTACACGAACGTTTGCAAGATTTACCGATACAATTTCAAAATCCCCAACCGCGTCCTTGGAAAGTCATCGACTGGCAAGCAATCAACCGCAATCAAATTATCGGTATAGAACCAGAGGTTTTTTTATCAATCTTGATTGGTGCAATGGATACAGAAGCACCCATTCGCGGCTATACCCAAACCAGTCGCCAATATTTAGAAAAATTGCATCCTCACATGGCTTGCTTTGTTGGTGGAACAGTCGGTGAAGATAACAATCTGACAGAACTTGGTTTATGGGAAAAAGAAGAACGTCAGCACACACCTGCATTAATCAAAGTCTATAGCCAACTAACAGGCGAGAAAATTACCCCTAAACATCGTACAGTCCGCGGCTATCTCCCCACAGATGACCCTAACGAAGATTTATATCGCCACGGCTTACACCGCATTGCTACAGAATATGGTGCAACCTGCCTTTACCTTTGGCTAATGGCTCACACCACAGGCGCACTCCACGAAGTACTAGCAGAACTAGCACAAGATGAAATCAACCACATGACTAAATTCTGGGGTTTTGGAGTCTGGGCTTTTCCAGATACGGGGTTAATCCGAATTACACGCACCCTAATCAAAACTCGCTCTCAAAACTATCAGCGCAACAACCTCATCCGTACTCTTCGCCGGATGATGGCTACCCTGAATTGGAAGGCTTGGTCATTAACCAACAAAACCACCCTCCTGTTTACCTCCACTTATACAATGCATCGCTTGTGGACTTGGAACAAAACCCTGACATCAAAATACCTACAAACTTTATTTGAAATTAGTCATTAGTTTTAGACGAATAACCCACCAAGCCACACACATCAAAGCAATTTCCAATCCAAAATCTCAAATTTAATCGTATAAAAAATGACCACATTACCCGCCGATTTAAACCCGCAACACCTACCCCAACATATCGCCGTCATCATGGATGGTAACGGCCGTTGGGCAACTCAACGAGGATTACCTCGCATCGCCGGACATCGCCAAGGAGCCAAAACCCTCAAAGAATTATTACGTTGTTGCAAACATTGGGGAATCAAAGCACTAACCGCCTACGCTTTTTCTACCGAAAACTGGCAACGTCCCGTTGAAGAAGTAGATTTTCTGATGCTTTTGTTTGAGCGATTACTGCGCCGAGAATTAGCACAGATGCATCAAGAAGGCGTGCGAATTTCATTTATTGGAGATTTATCAGTTCTAGCCAAATCTCTACAAAGGGAAATGGAACGTTCAATGACAGAAACCTTAAATAACCAAGCAATACACTTTACTGTTGCAGTGAACTACGGTAGCCGCAACGAAATTACAAAAGTCTGTCGTCAAGTAGCTCAATTAGTGGAAACAGGGGAACTTAGCGCAGAACAAGTAAATGAAAACTTGATAGAAAAACACCTCTACACCGCAGATACTCCAGAACCAGATTTGCTGATTCGTACCAGTGGTGAAATGCGATTGAGTAATTTTCTTTTGTGGCAAATGGCCTATACAGAAATGTATTTTACTGAGACTCTTTGGCCAGATTTTGACACACAAGCATTTCATCAGGCTTTGTTGAGTTACCAAAAACGCGATCGCCGTTTTGGTCAACTTAAAACCTCAATCTCAGCTTAGCCATACAAATTCTCCTCACACGTCCCCGAAAGGGGAAAGGGAAAAGGGGAAAGGGGAAAGGGGAAAGGGGAAAGGTTTCAAATACATCCTTTACCCCTTACCCCTTAACCTTTTCCCAGACCACAAGGGAAGTTCATACTGCTTATCCGAACCGTATTGGACATGATATTACTTATGATTAAACTTTCTTTGCCTCCCCGTGTCCCCGCGTCTCCGTGTCCCCGCGTCTCCATGTCCCCGCGTCTCCGTGTCCCCGCGTCTCCGTGTCCCCGCGTCTCCATGTCCCCGCGTCTCCGTGTCCCCGCGTCTCCGTGTCCCGTGTCTTCGCGTCAGCTGATAAGTCACACAAAGTATCAAGTGTCTTCGATTCCTGGCAAACTACTCAAATCGGTGGGATCTAATCGTTCTGAGGCAGGGCAGAACCATTGTTCAATAAAGGGTAGTGTGCCTGCTAAAAACTTGTCTCGACAGCGACGGCGTTGGACTTTGCCGCTAAAGGTTTTGGGTACAGCACCGGGTTTTAACAGAGCGATCGCATAAACTTCTACTAAATGCTGCATCAACATGGTTTGGCGAATAGCACCAATTATCTCTGCAATCTGCTTGGCATCCAATGTTCGCAGGGCGTGACGATGGATTTCTTGGACAATTACTAGTCTTTCTTCTCCTTCCACATTTACAGAAAAAGCGGCGCTAGCATTGTCTGATAATGCTGGATGGCTGTTTTCTGAAGTTTGTTCTAACAATTGAGGATAAAAATTGCGCCCCCAAAAAATCATGATGTCTTTGAAACGACCAGTAATAAACAATTGGTCATTGTGTATGAAACCTAAATCACCGGTTCTTAAAAAGGGGCCGTCACCACTATCTGACAAATAAGCTTGGAATGTTTTCTCGGTTTCTTGGGGTCGATGCCAATAACTACGACTCAGCCCCAGTCCTTGCACCCAAATTTCACCGACACCATCAGGGGGACAAGGAGTTAAAGTCTGGGGATTGACTATGACCGCGCGGTTTCCGGGCCACGGATGACCGCAACTCACCACCATTCGCGCTCTCGTTTGCCCCTGTTCTACCATCACAACTCGATTTTCTGACAAAGCTTGCTCATCCACAAACTGAATGGCTGATGACCTTTGAAAAACACCTCCAGAAATCCACAAAGTTGCTTCCGCCATTCCATAGGAAGGATAAAATACCTCTTCTCGAAAGCCATAGGGTGCAAATAAAGCTGTAAATTTTTCTAGAGTTTCAGGTCTTATAGGTTCTGCGCCATTGCCAGCGATTTGCCAACTACTCAAATCCAAATCTGCTATTTGTTCTGGTTTCACTCTATGGATGCAGAGATCGTACATAAAATTAGGGCCGCCGGTGATGGTTGCTTTGTAGGTTGAAATTGCCTTGAGCCAACGGCTGGGGTTTTGAAACACTGCTACTGGCGTCATTAAAGCAGCATGGCCTCCAGAATAAAGGGTTTGCATAATGGCAGCAACCAAACCCATATCATGAGTTAAAGGCAGCCAATTCACTGCCCGAAATTCAAAATCAGGAAATTTCCGTTGAAAATTGCCGCAGTTTTCCAACACATTCCTGTGGGTTATTGTGACTGCTTTGGGAATACCCGTGGAACCAGAGGTGTATTGAAAATAAGCGATGGCATCGCCATCAATTTCTCGTTTCTGCCATTTACAAGCCTGATTCAAGGAAATTCCATCGCTGGCTATCCAAGATAAATTTTTAGTTTCTAATACATAATTTGGTGATTTAGTCAACCATTCTGACCATGAATTTTGTAACTTATTTGTGAGTTCGCTAGTAGTGAGAGCAAAATTTACTTGACATTCTTTGACGCGAAAGGCGAAATCCGCCCATTCTTCAGCATTTTGAGGGGGTCTTGTGGGTATGGCGATCGCCCCTGCATAAAAGCAACCAAATAAAGCTGCAACAAACTCCAGACAAGCTTTGAAAGGATAAACTAAAAAAATGCGTTGGCTGTGCCCGCCGCAGGCATCGCCAATTGAAGTGACAGATTCCAGACTAACAGCGATGGCACGAGCTTGTAAATCTAAGTCTTGATAGGTGAGGAAACCAGACTCAATTTCTCCGTCTTTGAGAAAAGTGAAAGCTCCATCGCTTGGTTGTTTTTCGGCGCGATGGATGAGAACATCTATGAGAGATTTAAACGAAGAGGATAACACTGTCACAAAAATCTTATGATAAAGCGCAGAGCAAAATAATAATAATCCATTCCTATGGCAGTCCCAAATGAGAAATAGGACTTACGCAAAAACTCTCTAAAACTCTTATTTCTTTGTGTCCTTTGCGTCCTTTGCGGTTCGTTATTTCATTACTTGTGCGTAAGTCCTGTAGATAAACAAAATTTTGTCAAAAATATGTTGATTGATATTATACAAATAGTAACTGCCTTGATAGCCGGCTTTGCGATCGCCAGTTTCGGTGAGTACTGGAGTCATCGCTTGATGCATATATTTCCGAAAACTTGCCAATTTCATGTCGATCACCATACAGACGGAACCGGACAAGGTGTGGTGAAAGAACTTCGAGATTATGTCCTTGGTGGTTTGCCAATACTGTTGTTGACAATTTTAGTTCTTGACCGAATTGGGGCAAACTTGTACATTCAAATTGCTTGGGTAATCGGATGTTTAAGTTATGCCGTATTTGCAGCTTACGCCCATCAACTCCAACACGATAACCCCAAACTATGTTTCTGGTTAGCTATGCCAGTTCATCATGTTCATCACGAATACCAGCAATGGAATCATAACTTTGGTATTGGTGTTGACTGGTGGGATCGAATTTTTGGAACCTATCAACTTGTAAATTGGCAAACCGAGAGCCAGTTGCAACCAGACAAGCGTGGATATTTACAAGTTCGTTGGTGGTGATCCAATCTCGTTCGGATAAGCAGTATGAACTTTCCTTGTGGTTGGGAAAAGGGTAAAGGATGTATTTGAAACCTTTCCCCCTTTCCCCTTCCCCTTTTCCCTATTTACTTGCCAACTCTGACTTGTGATTTCTCAATTCTGGTGTATGTTCGTAATTTTTGACGCAGTTGGCGCGAAATTAGTACGCTACTGAAAATAAAGATTAAAGCTGTGGAAGATAAGGTGGCAATTCCTGTACCGGTGATGCCAAAGGATTTAGTTAAAATCAACAACAATGGGAAATAAACTCCCAAAATTGCCATCGCGTTGATTCTCAAAGGAAAACTGGGTTTGCCAATTGCATAAAAGGCAGGTTCTAAAGCGGAATTCGCCATTGTGAAGACTTCTGCTGTCACCAAGAGCAATAGGATACCATAGGCAGAAATAAATTCATCACCAAAGAAATATTTGAGGAAAATTTTACCCAGGCAAACGATGACAAGCAAGATTAGTATGCCGATAGCTGTGGCGATGGCGCTTGATTTGAGTAGCAAAGTCACAAATGAACGCGACTTTTGTTGGACATCTAACCTAGCTAGTTCTGGATATACAGATTGATTCAAAATAAAAGCTAGATCCTTGAGGGGAGTAGATAATTCATAACCTACTTGAAACAATCCTGCGGCTGCGGGAGTGGCGAAAATTCCCACCGCTAAAGGGCTAGCTTGTCTCATCATTGTTGGTAGGGAAGAATCAAAGTTGGAGACGATGCAAAACTCCAACAAGCCGCGATGGCGTTGACTCAACTCAATACCAAACCAATTGATATTCCTCAGCATTCCTCGTTTCTTGGCTTCTTTCCAGCCAATTACAAACAGCACTAAACCTCCAAATCCCTGTGCAATGAACCAGCCTAGAAGATATCCCCATAAGGGAGCATTCACGGTAACAGCAACGAGGGCTGATAACATGGAAATGAAGGTAGGAATGCTAATTTGTAAAGCTAATAAATCAAAGCGATCGCAAAGTTGTAATAAGCCTCTGGGTGTTGCTGTGCTGGTAAAAAGAATAATCAAACTACACCACTGAACTTGAGTAATTAAGCTTCCATCCCATCCCAGATAAAAACCAATATAGGGAGCAATTACAACTGCGATGGCCAAACCAATCAGCACTCCCAGTAAATCCAACAAGGTAGTAAACTTTAACAACTGTTGCAAAGCTACTTTATCGTTTTGCTCAAGACAAATAGTCCCGTAACGAATCACGGCTTGAGAAGATTGAAAGGTAGTTAAATCTATAATTATCTGAATATAAGTTTGGATGAGAACCAGCGTACCAAAACCCGTAACGCCAAGGTGACGAGTAACCACACTTAAATACACTAGGCTAGTGAGTCCAGTCATGACTCTACCTCCTAGCAGCCAACTAGCATTTTTAATAATTTTCTTAAGGAAAATGTTATCGGCAAACCATTGCTTCATCATTGCCAATGAAATAAAGTTGGAATGTAACAAATGAATAGACCTTTTGCGTAAGTATTTTGTTGCCTCATACCAATTTGGGATTTGAGATTGTGAAGTTTGGATTAAAAATCTTGACTAGAAAGCTATTTCCAGAATTTCAAACAACACTTACTATCCCAATAATTTGGCATAGAGCAACAGTGCATAGGCTCAAAAAGAATGCTAAAGGTTTAATCTCGTTAATTAGAATTTAAAAATTATATAATAATTCGGTTTGATTTTTGAGATTATAGTAATTCTCCAAAATCAAGCAACAGATGTAAATCACGAAAGTGTTGCACAATTGTGGTATGTATGCAAATGTAGAGACTTTGTATTGCAACGTCTCAGAATTTTTGGTGTTGCTGAATAATATCAGCTTCGCCTGAAGATTTATCAAAACAGAATTCAAAAGTCAGTCGTCAGGATTCAGTTGGGTATTATGTACGACTGGCGGATAAAGTAGCGATTTACCGTGTCCGTGAGCGTCTGAATAACTTATGACTGATGATAAAATTTTTTCGTTGCATATTTTTACACTCAACGCTGGTGGAGGTCACTACGCCACCCTCAAAGCTTTAAGTGCGATCGCCATTCAACAAAAACGACCTTGGGAAATCACTGTTACAGATATCGGCGAATTATCAGAACCGATAGATCCCTATAAAAAGCTGTTCGGTTCTGATGGTAACGAACTTTATAACGAAATGATTGGTGCAGATTGGACATGGCTACATCCAATCATGATGTTTTTTGATAAATTCTTTATTCGTTTGTTGCATCCCATTGGGGTAAAATTGGGCGAACAACATTGGCAAAAGCAACCTCCCCCGGATTTAGTGATTTCTTTAATTCCTCTCTACAACTTACCAATTTGGGAGAGTCTGCAACGAGTGAAACCGCACACACCAATGGTAACAATCATGACTGATTTTGCCGATATTCCTCCACATTTTTGGGTAGAACCAAAGACTCAAAGTCACTTGATTTGTGGAACCGATCGCGCCACTAACCAAGCGCGTTCTTTGGGTATTTCAGAAGAATACATTGTGCAAACTTCAGGAATGATTGTACATCCCCGTTTCTATCAACCGATATCTGGCGATCGCTTTGTTGAAAGACAGCGTTTAGGATTAGAAAAAAACCGATTAACGGGAATCGTTTTGTTTGGGGCTAAAGGTTCTGCAACAATGCTGGATATTGCCAAGTATTTAGATTGTATCAGCGATAAAATACAGTTAATTTTTCTCTGTGGTTCTAATCAAAAACTCGCACAAGCATTACAAAAACGTCCAACGAAGTTACGCCAATACGTGCAAGGTTTTACCGATGAAGTGCCATATTTTTTGAGTTTGGCTGATTTTTTTATCGGCAAACCAGGGCCTATGAGTATTAGTGAAGCTATGGTGATGAATTTGCCTGTGATTGTCGAAGGCAATTCTTCAACACTCATGACTGAAAAATACAATGCACAGTGGATATTAGAAAAACAAGTCGGTATGGTAATTAATAGTTTCCGCAATATTGTTCCGGCTGTAGAAGAACTCTTACAACCAGAAAATTTGCTGCGCTATCAAGCGAATGTGGCAGCAATTAAAAACCAAGCTGTGTTTGAAGTTCCTGATATTTTACAAGGTATTCTTGATAGAAAATCTTCTGTTTAAACCCCTAAAATAATATTACTTAATTTTCCAGCGATCGCAATAATATATTGTAGAAGTTTGCGCTTTGTTCTTCAAAGGTAGATGGATACTTTTTCAGTAAAGCCTCAATGCGATTTTGGTATTGTTCTTTCTCGTCCAATAAACGCTTGATTTTTAACTGCAAATCTTGGCGATTTGTAAAGCACTCACCCAATTGATATTTTTCCACAAAGCTAATGGTTCCCCGGTCGTTCGCCGCAGCTTTTTTAGTAAGTAACAATGGAGTGCGAGCTAACATTGATTCTAATAAAACACCTGCTGAAGGGCGGGCGAGAATAATATCTACAGCAGACATCCACTCATGAAGATTATCTACAAAACCAAGCGATCGCACTTTACCATTTAGATTTTGTTTAGCTATCTGCTCAACTTGAATCCGCAGTTTTTCATCTCGCCCACAAGCCACAATTATAAATAAAGAATCTAAAAATAAGCTTTGTAAATATTTCAGATATTTTGTACAAAAATTGCCGCCAAAACTGCCACTGATGATAAGAATACAGGAATCTGTGGGAGATAATTGCAAGCGATCGCGCAGTTTATTTTGTTCTTTAATTGCAAAATGTTTGGCTTCACGCAACGGGCCGATTACCTCACAACGAGCCTGATTTTTAGATTGATAATCTCTATCTATATTCCGATAGATGCGATTTTGTGGGTACCAAATCACAAAATCATAAAGATATTTACCTATAAACCGAATTTGCTGTGAAAACTTACTATGACGATTTAATTCATCAGCCCAATAAGTAAGGGTGAATGGAAAACTTTGTACAGCATTTACAGTTTCATGAAAATAACAGATATGGATAGCATTGGGACAAACTAAATCTATAAAAACAGCCAAATCTGTAATCACAATCAAAAAAGGAATTTGCTTTTCTTTAGCCCAACTCCCCAAGGATTTAGCAGCAGTATCGGCAGTACAAATAACAATATCCGGTGCAATTTCGTCTAAAGTTTGGTGCATAGCTGCAACTGAGCTAACCTCACCAATGGGCAACAAAATAAACCGCATCAGATAATTAATTAGTACATCTGCTACATTAATCCAGTTACGATTAATTAAAAAATTCCACGCCCTAACCCAAGTTTTTGTTAATAGTTCGCTCAACGGGTCTTGAAGTAATTCAGTGATGGTGTACCTGAGAATTTCAAACTGAGAATTCTGTAAAATCTCATTGGCGAGAATATTAGCCATCACTTCATGACCCATTCCCGAACGCTCATAAACAATCAAAATTCTGATTTTTCTAACATCAGACATGGGCATCCGTAAAAATAAAAGTGTATAAAACGCTCAACTGGATACTGACTTTGTTTGGTAATGGGGCATTGGGAATGGGGCTTTCTAGGAAGTGTGGGAGGTGTGGGAGGTGTGGGAGGTGTGGGAGGTGTGGGAGGTGTGGGAGGATGG
>NZ_JACKZU010000079.1:0-24780 GCF_014222165.1 Nostoc sp. 2RC | reverse complement strand
GGCCTGGGGAGATGGGGAGATGAGGGAAGCGGAGAATAACCAATGACTAATGACTAATGACTAATGACTAATGCCAAAGCTAAGAGCGTCTTGGCAAAGAAAGCATTAAAATACATTAAGTAAATTGGTCTTTTAACTTTGGTTGCTGCTAAGGCAAAGATAGTATATGACTGACGTTCCCGCAGTTCGCATTCGCAATTTCTGTATTATTGCTCACATTGACCACGGGAAATCAACCCTCGCCGATCGCTTGCTACAAGCTACTGGCACTGTTGAAGACCGACAGATGAAGGAACAGTTTCTCGACAATATGGATCTAGAACGGGAGCGCGGCATTACCATTAAGCTGCAAGCTGCCCGGATGAATTACACAGCCAAAGATGGTCAGCAATATGTTCTGAACTTAATTGATACTCCAGGACATGTGGATTTCTCGTATGAAGTCTCCCGTTCTCTTGTTGCTTGTGAAGGAGCGTTATTAGTAGTAGATGCGTCCCAAGGTGTCGAAGCGCAAACTTTGGCAAATGTATATTTGGCGTTAGAAAATAACCTGGAAATTATCCCAGTTCTGAATAAAATCGATTTGCCAGGGGCAGAACCAGAACGGGTAATTGGCGAAATTGAAGAAATTATCGGTCTAGATTGTAGTGGTGCGATTCTGGCTTCTGCTAAAGAAGGAATTGGTATTGATGAGATTTTAGAAGCAGTTGTCGATCGCATACCGCCACCGCCCAATACAATAAATGAACGCTTACGGGCGTTAATTTTTGATAGTTATTACGACAGCTATCGAGGAGTGATTGTATATTTCCGGGTGATGGATGGCACATTGAAAAAAGGCGATCGCATCCATTTAATGGCATCCGGTAAAGAATTTGACATTGATGAGTTGGGCGTTCTTTCTCCTACTCAAAAGCAAGTTGATGAACTCCACGCTGGAGAAGTAGGCTATTTGGCAGCGGCGATTAAAGCTGTAGCTGATGCGCGGGTAGGAGACACAATTACCCTAAGTAAAGCGAAAGCAGAGACACCTTTACCAGGTTATGCAGAAGCCAACCCGATGGTTTTTTGCGGCATGTTCCCCATTGATGCCGATCAATTTGAAGACTTGCGGGAAGCCTTAGAAAAGCTAGAACTCAATGATGCAGCATTGCATTACGAACCAGAAACTTCTAGTGCTATGGGGTTTGGCTTTCGTTGCGGGTTCTTGGGCTTGCTACACATGGAAATTGTCCAAGAACGTCTAGAGCGAGAGTATAACCTAGATTTAATTATTACAGCGCCCTCTGTGGTTTATAAAGTCATAACCGTCAAAGGTGAGGAACTGTACATCGATAATCCCAGCCGTTTACCTTCTCCCAACGAACGCGAAAAAATTGAGGAACCCTACGTTCAAGTAGAAATGATTACACCGGAAACCTACGTTGGTACGTTGATGGAGTTATCACAAAACAGACGTGGCGTTTTTAAAGATATGAAATATCTGACCCAAGGACGAACCACACTGACCTATGAGTTACCCTTGGCGGAAGTTGTCACCGACTTTTTTGACCAAATGAAATCGCGTTCGCGCGGTTATGCAAGTATGGAATATCATCTGATTGGCTACCGCGAAAATCCGTTGGTGAAGCTAGATATTTTAATTAACGGCGATCCTGTGGATTCTTTGGCGATGATTGTCCATCGAGATAAAGCTTATAACGTCGGGCGATCGATGGCAGAAAAACTCAAAGAACTAATTCCCCGCCATCAATTTAAAGTGCCAATCCAAGCCTCCATTGGCAGTAAAGTGATTGCCAGCGAACACATTCCTGCTTTGCGAAAAGATGTGTTAGCTAAATGCTACGGTGGTGACATCAGCCGCAAGAAGAAACTTTTACAGAAGCAGGCAAAAGGTAAAAAGCGAATGAAATCAGTAGGTACAGTAGATGTACCCCAAGAAGCCTTTATGGCAGTACTGCGCTTAGATCAAAGCTGATTTGAAATTAGGGATTTCTAAGTATCCACAGAAGATTGTTAACTGTTGACCGTTGACCGTTGACTGCTAACTGTCAACAGTCAACGACCCCAAGCGGAATCAATACTGCTTGGGTTTTGGATTTTAAACTGGAATTTGGTTTGGGGAAAAGGTGAGCCAGCGCGGTCTTGGGGGTTTCCCCCATGAGCGACTGGCGAACCCCGAAGGGGTTAAAGGGTAAGGGTTAAAGGTTTTTTCTTTCCCTTTTCCCCTTTCCCTTTCCCCCTTAACCGATAAGTATTGCAAGCGGAATCATTCATTTTTTAGAGTTACTTTAGGGCTATGGGCAAATTAGTTTGCTCATAGCTCTAAAATTTAAGTTTAAATTTGGCGTTTTTTCAAAACTACAGTGTCAAAGAGTGAGCATTTGTTTCAATCAATTTCGCCAAATCTTGCAAGAATGCCGCAGCATGGGCACCGTAAATAATTCGGTGGTCTGAAGTAATATTTACTTGCATTTGTTGGCGCACAGCAAATAAACCGTCGGGTGTTGCTACCACTTGCGGGCGGGATGCACCGATCGCTAAAATTGAGCCTTGTCCAGGTGGTAAAATCGCATCAAATTTATCTACGCCAAACATCCCTAAGTTGGACAAAGTAAAAGTACCACTGTTATATTCTTGGGGTTGTAGTTGTTTGCTTCTGGCACGCTCTACCAAAGACTTCCATGTGCGGGATAGAGAATAAATATCCACTGCGTCTGCTTTTTGCAACACGGGTGTAATTAATCCGCCATCATCCATCGCCACAGCTACGGAAATGTTGATATCAGAATGATAGACAATTCCTTGGTCTGAGTAGCTAGCATTCAAAAGTGGGTGTTTTTGTAATGTTACCGCCACAGCTTTCGCTAGTAGCGCGGTCATTGTTACGCCTTTGGATTTAATTTGTTTATAAAGTTTGTCTAACTCGTCAGTAGTGATGGTGTAACCTACACGGAACACAGGTACAGATAGACTCGCTACCATGTTGCGTACTACCGCATTTTGGAAGGTAGTGAGAGGCACAATGGAACCAGGAACAGCTGCCACGGCTGGTGTGGGTGCGGGTGCTGGTGTCGATGGCGCAGGGGGCGCTACTGGAGTAACAGTGGGTGTTGCTGGGGCGGCCGCTGGGGCGGGGGTGGGTTGCTTATCTTTATTAACAAGTGCTTCCACATCTTCGGCTACAATGCGACCGTAGGGGCCACTGCCTTTGAGTGTAGTCAAATCAACTTTAAGTTCTTTGGCTAACTTGCGGGCACGGGGTGAAGCTATAAGTCTTCCTTCCTTGTGGTTAGAGCCATTTTGAGAGGCCAAAGCAGGAATTCCAACGGAAGCAGCCACAGGAACAGGTTCGGGAGTAGAACTAGCAGCAGCCGCGCCGCCAGAATTGGCAAGAGATTTCGCAGTTTCGATTTCAGCTTCGGTTTCGGCAATGAAGGCGATGGCCTCTCCGACTGAGGCAGTTTCACCAGCTTGCACTATGATATGGGCCAGAAATCCTTCATAAAAGGTTTCTACATCCATATCTGCCTTATCTGACTCTACAACCACCACTGTTTCGCCTTTTTCCACTTTGTCCCCTGGCGATTTCACCCAGGAGACGATTTTGCCTTCGGTCATGGTGGAACTCAACGCCGGCATAAATACTTCGTGAATGCTCATAGGGTGGTTTGGGAATCAATGGTTTATGGACTTTAACAGCTTTTGTCAGATCGAATTGTATCTTGATAAAAGAATTTTAGACTGGAGATTTTATATTTTAGTTTGGGCATTGGGCATTGGGCAAAGGGCAAAGGGCAAAGGGGAAAGGACAAAGGGCAAAGGGCAAAGGGCAAAGGGCAAAGGGGAAAAGAAAGATCCCTCCTTTTACCTTTCTCCAAGGCGTTGCCATCTCCCCATCACCTCATCTCTCCATCTCCCCATACCCAAATTAAGGAACCTTAATCTGATTTAAAGGTCTATGCTACAGAGTTATTGTTAAAGGATAGTTAATATCTTGTTTTGGTTGTTGGCTTTGAAAAACCATCAAGAGTATCTTACAAATTAAATGAGATTGCTACAAATATGGCAATCCTATTTGATTTGTGAAAAATATCAGTGGTGGCTGTCAACAGTCAACAGTCAACAGCCTGGGTAGTAATATTTCACAAATGATTTAGCATTGCTATAGATATATTTATATTCCTCACACCACTGCTTGAGATAGAGGAGCTTCTTGAAGATAGAAAATTATGGAATGCAGTTCAATCTAGAATTCAAAAATTAGTAATTAACCTGTTTGAAATTTCTGTTTACTTTTATGTCGGCAAAGTTAAAATTGTTTTTGATTGTGGTATTAACCATCTTTGCCACTGCTGGCGCTGGAGTTTTGATGACTGGACGCCAGCAACCTCCAGCGATGGTTGACGGCAATGTTGATAGGCAACCACAGCACATCAGAGCGATTCATCAGTCTCAGGAAGTTGTGGCATACTCAGAGCGTTCCAACTATAAAACTATACCCCTACAAAGTATTAATTCATCTCTGCAAGGAAGCGATCCGGCTACACTGGCTTTGAATGCCTTTGATGATGTACCCTCGGTGGGAGGAACGCGAAAGGTAGAGGTGGCTTATCCACAACGAAATCAAGCCTTGGTGACGATTACAGAAATCAAGCAGGGTAATAATTCGGTTGATACAGTTAAATATCGAGTAGAGATGACGACCTTTGGGCGATCGCTTTTTATTAGTTCGCCTCCAGTGTGGCAAATTGTTTGGGCTGGAGTGAGGGATTAGTGAGGAGTGAGGAGTGAGGAGTTGGGAGTGAGGAGTTAAAAGTTAGGAATTGAGAGTTAGGAGTGGGGAGTAGGGAGTGAGGAGTTAAAAGTTAGGAGTGAGGAATTGAGAGTTAGGAGTGCGGAGTGCGGAGTGAGGAGTTAAAAGTTAGGAATTGATAGTCAGGAGTGGGGAGTGCGGAGTGAGGAGTTAAAAGTTAGGAATTTCAACTCATAACTCATAACTCCTAATTCATAACTCATAACTCCTAATTCATAACTCCTAACTCCTAACTCCTAACTCCTAATTCATAACTCCTAACTTTAGTTGACTAAATGTCGCCGCGAATTTCTTCGACAACACCATCGCGAAGAACAATTTCTACTTGCATTTTACTAATCAAGTTATCTCCGGTTTCTACTTTAAAAAAGCCTTCCATTTGGAATTGGTTGACTTCTTGATCCTGTTGGAGAAATTGCACTTGCTGGAGGTTTTGTAGCAACTGATTTTTCTGCTCTAGGAATTCGCTTTTCTTTTGATTGACTTGGAGTTGAATATTGTCAATTTGTTGGAGGGTCTGGGGCCCTGGTGGTTGCAGACTCTGTTTTTGAATTGCACTAATCGCTCTTTGTCCTTCAATGTCTAACTGTTGCAGTTGCTGGTCAAGTTGATTAATCTGTGCTTGTAGCTGCTGTTGTACTTCCTCTTTCCAGAGGGGAGTAACAATCACTTTAACGTTGACGACGCGTTTCAACAGCAAATGAGATTTGGAGACATCCATAAATATTTCACGTTCACTCTTATATAGTTGGCGGGTGGAATCATCAGGCAAACATGCCGTCAATAATATCGCGATAGCGTTCCACAACGACGTGTCGGCGAATTTTCAATGTTTGTGTCATTAAGCCGTTTTCGATGGAAAACGGTTCCAAAATGAATTTAAACGGCCCGATGCGGTCATCTGGTCGATAGCCTGGACGATTCTGCACTTCGCGATTTAGTTCTTGGCGAAATAAATCCTGGATTATTTTACTCTGCAAGTTTATTTTTTGACTCGATGCAGTAGTTTGGTTATCGTCCTGAATATCCAGTGTCAAGTTCTGAGCTGTTGCCCATTTTTCTAAGGCTTCGACATTGGGGACAATTAAGGCTCCCAAGCTGCGTTGGTCTTGGCCGAGAAGCATGATTTGATCGATGTATGGCGATCGCAAACACGCATCTTCGATTGGTTGCGGCTCGATGTTTTCGCCGTTAGTTAAGACAATGGTATCCTTGGCTCTGCCAGTTAGCACTAGGTCGTTTTGTGGTGTCAACCAACCCAAATCGCCGCTATCAAACCAACCTTCACGGTCTATTGCTTTGGCTGTGGCTTCGGGATTTTGGTAGTAGCCTTGCATAATTTGGGGCCCCCTTAACAATACCAAGCCTCGTGTTTCTGGTGGCAAAGGTGCTTTGGTCTCAGGATCTACGATTTTAGCTTCTGTTGCTGGCAGTGGTAACCCCGATGCACCAATCAAATTTCGCCAGGGACGACGCACGTGGGTAACTGGAGAAGTTTCTGTTAAGCCATAACCTTGCAAAATCTGAACACCAATAATTTCAAAGAAGTTATCAATGTGTCTGGGAAGCGCACCACCGCCGCTAATCATCTGCTTGACTTGTCCGCCTGTGGCTTCCCGCACTTTGGCATAAACTAGTTTTTCTCCCAACTTATGCAGGGGTAATAAAACCACGGTAACTATGTTAGCTACAAATTTTTCTTTGGCTGAAGCATGAAGGTTATTTAAATCCAATCCCTGAGCAACTCGCTGTGCTTTAATATATTTCTCGCTGATGCCTAATAAAAATTTAATTAGGCGTTGCTTTTTGGCTGGTTGTTCGCGGAATTGTTTTTGCACGCCTTCATAAATGGATTCCCACAAACGAGGTACACCCACCATATAGTTGGGTTTAAATTGTCTCAAATCTCCTTTTACTGAACGCAAGTTAGTGTAAACTTGCGTGCAACCTTGAGATAAGAGGTAATATTCAACAGTTCGTTCGTAGCTGTGCCAGGAAGGCAAGATACTAAGAACCATGTCGCCGGGATTTGGTTGCAATACTGTACCAAATGTTGTCACTTGGTGCATCAAGTTACTATAAGCCAACATCACGCCCTTGGGTTTGCCTGTGGTGCCAGAGGTGTAAATTAGTGTTGCTAGGGCGTCACGATTTTGCTTGACTGGCACAAAATTATGATTTGCTCCAATTTCATTCAATTGGGTAAAATTTAGCACCTTTAAAGGCCCTTCTGTGGGCGGTGCTTCATCTGAAAGTAAGATGAAGAATTCAATTGGTAAATCGTTGAGGCGGTCTTGGAGTTTTTTCAGTGTTTTCAAATCTTCAATTACCACTGCTGTACTACCACTGTTGGCAATGATGAACAGCAATTCTTCTTTTTCGGCTTGGGAGCTACGCACAGCATCAACTCCTCCAGCAGTCATGATACCCTGGTCGGCAATAAACCATCGGGGACTGTTATCAGCAATTAAGGAAATGCGATCGCCTAGTTTTATTCCCAAACTTTGCAACCCAGCAGCAAATAGTTGTATTTTCTCTGCTAACTGAGTATAAGTAATCACTATTTCTGGTTTGGTGTGGGGGCTGTGTAAGGCAACAATATCACCAAATTCGAGAGCTGCCAAAGGCCAAATTTCTGGTAGCGATTGCACATTTGTGTAATCTACCAACTTCTTTAATGCTTGGCGTTCTCGTTCGCTGATATCAGATAAAAAAGAAGACCCGGTTTGAGTTTTTGACATAACACCTTAATTAAATTTCAGACCATCGCTTTTGTAACTTATTTTTTTTATTACGCTACAATAACTGTCCTCATTATCCACATTCTCTTTTGTGTATGATAATTCCTGGAATTCTCACTTTATATTTACAAAAATTTATGTTAAAGTTGATTTACATAGACTGCAAGCTATAGATCGCGTTTGCAGTTAGAAATAGCGATCGCCTACTTTTCAAGGGGATGATTACCTGATGAATTTGATAGACATAACACTGCTAACGTTGATTAATATTGCTGCCTGCATAGTGTTTCCCAAGCTGATAGATATTTTTACAACCAATAAAAGTAAGTTGACTCAATTATCAGCGAATAATTCCGAATTACAAATAGCGAAAATTCAAGTGACGAGTTTTCCCTATTGTACAGTTTACCCATTGACGGGTAGGCAATATTGCAAATTTAGTCCTGATTTTTGCGATCGCTGTTCTCCCAATTGATGGAGTGTTTGAGAGTAAAAAATTTTGGGCATTTGCAGTTTTGATGTTGACTGTTGACGGTTGACAGTCAATATATAGACTTTTCTTAGAAGTCGGGAAAAGGGAGTGTATGTTTGGTATTTTTCCTTTCCCCAATAAAGATGCATCCCTTTTTCCACAAGAGTGCAAAAAGCACTTTTGTAAGAGACTCCATGAGTTGCGCTCACAAGGAACAATAAAAATCAATCATATAATGCCCAATGACCTGTTTTTAAGGCAGGTCTAAGGGATTACGTTTGATAGCAAACTTCTAAAAGAATGGGAGAAATTAACATTTTTCTGATAGCTATTTCTGCAACTGAATCAAAAATATTTCACACAAAACTGTTAAGTATTGACCGTTAAAGGTTCACAGTCAACAGTCAACAACCCCAACTGCAATAATTTATTTTTTGGAGTTCCCTAAAAGCTGGTAAATTCCAGCGTTAAGCATGTCAATACTAAATTTTCCATTAAATATTTCATTTTGTTAAAAGTTGTGTAATATTATTAATAGTGATTTACAACTGAAGTTCATCGCTCTACATGTAGCACTAAATTACAGGAAATTTTCTCTCTGAATATATATTTAAAAACTGATGGTTACCATTAGTAAAAAAATATATATAGTTAGCTTATAACCAATAAAAGAAATTCAAAATACCGTTTTCAGTAATTGTATTAATTTTGCTGCAAACTAGTAATTATGTGAAATACATTTTTTTAAACAGGGGAGATAACATTATGAGTTTAATAGATGGGTTATTACTGACGCTGTTGAATACTGTTGCTTGCCTAGCACTACCTAAGCTGCTATCTGTAATTCTGTCTGCCAAAAATCAAAAGACTACACTATCCCCAGTGACCGTAAATTCGCAAGATAGCAATTCTGAAATTCCCAGCTATTCCTAATGTCAGCTAAATATCTATAAATAGATATCGCCTTGATGAGGAGAGCCATTTAAACATAGGTGCAAGGCGATATCTAAAGAACAATAGGACTTACGCAACGCTGATATTGTCATTGCGACCGAAACGCAGTGTAGGGAAGCAATCCCAGCGTCAGGGGGGATTACTTCGCTATCGCTCGTAATGACCGAATTACGTTATTTTTGCGTAAGTCCTGAGCAAGTTATACCATTTTGGATTTTAGATTTTAGATTTTGGATTGTGAAACAGTTAGTAGTAATCGCTTTTGGCTATACATCTGTCGCAATCATTTTTCAAATTGGTATTATACAGATTTTTTGCAAAAAATAACTTCGATTATTTATCAAACAGCAATATTGGCGTCAGTCGTCAGAATACAGGAAAGGTATTTTGTACAACTGGCGGATAGGGCAGGGTAAAGCCTGCGGCATGGCTTCTCTACGAAAGTCTTCGAGCATTGCGTCAAGATTGCTGAATTCTGTATTCTGAATTCTGTATTCTTCTTCAATGATGTGTTCTTGGTTTAGTGATTTTAGGTCTGACGATAACAAAGAATGCAAGTAAAGTCATAACTAACATTTGCCAAGTAACCAAATTCCATCCGCCTTGATTCCAGCATAATAAGCCAAAGCTAGTACCTACAGCACCGCCAATAAAATAGGTAGTCATGTAAACTGTATTGATGCGGCTATTGGATTGAGCATCAAGAGTGTATATTCTGGCAAGATTAGTAACCTGCATTGCCTGTACGCCTACATCTATTAACAATACAGCAACAGCGATCGCTAGTGCAGAGTTAGCAGCTATTTTCGCAATTACTAAACTGGCAATTACCAACGATACAGCAAGAGTCAAGGAACGTTGAGAGTTACCTTTATCGGCTAGTTTACCAAAAACTGGTGCTGCCAATGCTGCGACGATAGCCACAAACCCATATATGCCAATTATGTCAGATTGGAAATAAAAAGGCGCTCCACTCAAATGGAAAGTCAGCGTCGTCCAAAATGAGCAAAATACACCAAACAATAAACCACCAATCAATGACGCTTCTCTTAACAATGAAAAACGTTTTAATTGGTGGAGTGTTGATTTTAATAACTCCCAATAATACCCCTCAAAATCGTTGTTGACATTGGGTAAATATATTTGTAATAAAACAGTAATTATTAAAATCATTACTGCTGAAAATCCATATACATAGCGCCAAGTCAGCCATTCTGCAATATACCCACTAAAAACTCTTGCTCCTAAAATTCCAATCAATATCCCAGTAAAAATATTACCTACAGTTTGCCCTGTAGTAACTCTATCTATACTTGCTGCTAAGGGAAGAATAACCTGGGCTGAGACTGTGGTAATTCCAATTGCTATGCTCAATATCCCGGCTTGGAGGATGTTTTGTGAAAATGTCATGGCTATCAACAAACAAAACAAACATCCCAGCAAGCAAAGAATTAATTTTTTCTTGTTGATTTTATCACCCAAGGGGATTAAAAAGAAAAGCCCAACACCGTAACCAATTTGTGAAAGCACAGATATGCTACCTGCTTCGCCTTCACTGACTTTAAAAGAAGATGCAATATCGTTAAGAATTGGCTGATTATAGTAAATATTAGCAACGCAGACACCAGCTGCGATCGCCATAATCAATACCTGGACTTTAGTTAATCCGTTACTTGAGGTTTGTGTTTCCATTTAATGTAAATTTATACAGGAAAAAATTGGTTTACACTACAGCTAAAACCAGGTAATAAAGGAGAAATTATAATATCACTACTAAATAAAGTTTCTACTAATTTAAGTTGATTTTGTTCGCGTCGATAGACCTCTAGTTTACGCGATCGCCAATCAGCAATCCAATATTCTTTTACTCCTCTAGAAGAATAAAGCTTAAGTTTAGCTTCCTTATCCCGTCTTAGATCTTCGTTGCTACTCGACAAAACTTCGACAACTAAATCTGGTGCGCCAGTTAAATGTCCTGCTTCATCCAATGTTAGCGCCAAGGTTTCTTTAGTAGCCCAAACTACATCAGGAATCACATTATCTGATTCTGAAAACAAAACGCCGGGATTGATTACAGCTTCCCCCAAACCAGTAGACTCTGACCAAATGTTAAGCTCTTGGAAAATTCTGCCACAAGTTTGCTGATGTTTAAAGTGAGGTGCCCTACTGACAAATAATTCTCCATCAACTATCTCGTAACGCGTCCCTTCATTTTCTGGTAATAGTTCCACATCCTGAGTTGTCCAGCATACTCCAGTATTAAGCATCTGACTCATTGCTTAACTCCTTTAATCTTGCTCTTGTATTTTAAGGTAATTGTTGACTGTTAGCTATTGACCGTTGATCGATTAACTTTTCACTTGCGATTTTCGTGCCACTATTTACTCGCAAAAAATAATTTATGACTCATCGGCTAACTCTTGGAATTTCACTCTTAATATTTTAATTAGAAAATCTTAACAATTTAGGAATCAAAATAGCTTACAGCATCTTACTACAGGAGCGAGAATAGTTAAAGAATTAATCAAAAAAATTACTCAAGTTGTAACCCTTCTCTTAACAAGTACTTAACCTCCACAAGCTCGATAATATGACTCAAGTCCAAGTCGAACCCAAACTATACAGCTTCGATGAATTTATCAGCTGGTATCCGGAAAATTCAGAGGTACGATATGAATTGCATGATGGAGTAATTATCGAAATGCCCAAGCCAAAGGGAAAACATTCCAATCTCACAGGTTCCCTGATTGAGCAACTATTGATAATTATCAGGCAGAGTGGCTCTGGCGGTATATGGACTATTCCCAGAGAATCAATTGTCAAACCCAAACGAGAAAAATCAGGTTACGAGCCAGATATCATTGTTTTAAACAAAGAAGTTCTTAGGGATGAACCCCGGTGGGAAAGCGAATCGATTATTCAAAATCCTGATTCTGTCAAATTAATCGTCGAGGTGGTTTCAACTAATTGGCGTGACGATTACTACGATAAACTTCGAGATTATGAAGAAATGGGCATCGAAGAATATTGGATTATCGATTATGCTGCACTGGGAGCAAGAAAGTTCATTGGTAACCCCAAACAACCCACAATTTTTGTTTGTAACTTGGTTGAGGGAGAATATCAAATGACTTCATTTACAGGAAAGACGGCCATTGTTTCTCCGACATTCCCTCTATTCAACTTAACTGCACAGCAAATTTTCGATTTGGCTTCGTAAGAAAGCATTAAAAAAGTCATAGCATTTGTAGAGACGCGATGAATCGCATCTTCTAGTTTTTCGGGTTTGAATGTCTTGCAAAGATTTTTTGAATTGGTATCACTTCCGATTTTCGCGCCGCCACTTACCACGCACTAAGCGAATTTCATCATAAGTGTAGCTTTCACCTAGTTGTTCTCGAATGGCTGTCAAAGAAATATCACCAAGCACTTCTAAAACTTGCCAAATTTTTTGCTGATGTTCTAAAGGAACTAAATGATTTAAATCTACAGGCTGATTTTTTTCAATTAAATCTGCAAGATGGCGAATAATTGTAGTGGGGCGAATGTTGCGTTTTTGGGCAATTTCAGCAACACTCAAACCTTGTTTGTGCAACTCAAATGTAAAAATTTCGGTGTCTGAAGGTAAGCTATTAAAAGGGATAAAATTATCCTGCGGTGGATCTAAAAAGCCTCTTTCTTGGCGGTAAGCGCGAATTTCTGCCAGGAATTTTTCACCATATTGGGTAAGTTTGTGAGTACCTACACCAGAAAGTTTACCAAATTCCGTCATGGTTTTAGGTTGTACCTGCGCCATCAATTTCAAAGTAGAATCTGGAAAGACAATATAAGGTGGAACAGATTGTAGATCCGCAAGTTGTTTGCGTAGCGATCGCAATCTTTGCATTAAAACCTCTGCTTCGACAGCTTTTTCACTTGTTTGTGTCAAAGCAATATCTGGTGTTGCAGTTATAGCTAAGGAAACTGTGCGTTGTCGCCGCATCACTTCCCAACTGAGGGCGTTAAGTTTTAAAACAGAGTAACCATCGTTAGTCTGTTCTAGTAATCCTTGATGTAAAAGCGATCGCGCCAACATCCGCCATTGATCTACAGTTTTATCTTTGCCAATTCCGTAGGTAGAAAGTTGATCGTGTTGATTTAAAATAATTTTTTGGCTTTTGGCACCGCGTAACACATCAATAATATATGTCATGCCATATCTTTCTTTGCAACGCGCCACACAAGATAAAAACTTCATGGCTTCAATTGTCCAATCTTCCATCGGTTTGGGATTGCGGCAATTATCGCAGTTACCACAATTTCCAGCAAACCGTTCGCCAAAATAACCAAGCTGAATTGTCCGCCGACAAACACTACCTTCAGCATAATCAATTACCTGCCGCAGTTGTTGTTTGGCAATCAATTGTTCTTGGGGGTCAGTTTTTTGGTTAATACTCCATTCAATGGTTTTAATATCAGCAAAACTGAAAAAAAGCGTACAACGTGAAGGTTCGCTGTCCCTTCCCGCCCTACCTGATTCTTGATAGTAACTTTCTAAATTACGCGGTAAATCAAAGTGAATTACTAAACGCACATCTGGCTTATTAATTCCCATTCCAAAAGCAATTGTCGCCACTATCACCCGCACATCATCGCGGATAAATCGAGTTTGATTGCTGCTGCGTTCTTCATCAGTTAATCCAGCATGGTAAGACAAGGCAGAAATCTTATCATTTTGCAGTTTAAAAGTGAGTTCATCTACTTTTTTGCGCGTCAAACAATAAATAATCACTGAACCTTCACTTTCTCGTACCAGTTCTAATAACTCTGCGTATGCAGACTTGGTTTTAGAACGAACTTCATAATAAAGATTTTGGCGATTGAAGCTGGCTATGTGGATACTTGGTTGCTTCAATCCTAATTGTTGAATGATATCACTACGGACGCGATCGGTAGCTGTGGCGGTGAGGGCAATGCTGGAAACATTGGGGTAGCGTTTTCGCAGAGATATTAACTGGCGATATTCTGGACGAAAATCGTGTCCCCATTCAGAAACGCAGTGTGCTTCGTCAATGGCGAAGGTGGAAATACCCATTTGATGATGAACTAAATCAAGAAATGGTAGAAATCTTTCACTTAACAAACGTTCTGGGGCGACGTAAAGTAATTTCACTTTGCCCTTGAGGATGGCATCTTCCCGCGATCGCACTTGATACGGATTCAAACTACTATTGAGAAATGTCGCACTAATGTTATTATTTCGCAGTGCTTCCACTTGGTCTTGCATCAAAGCAATTAATGGCGATACTACTACAGTTAAACCTTTTTTGATTAATGCAGGTAGCTGAAAGCACAAAGATTTTCCCCCACCCGTAGGCATTACCACCAATAAGTCCCGATTTTGCAGCGCATCTTCGATAATTTGTCGTTGTCCGGGGCGGAATCTATCATAACCGAAGTGATATTTTAGCGCTTGTTCGAGATTGGGATACTGAAGCATAGCGATCGCTTTTTCGGAGGCTTTTGGCTAAATTAAGTAAGTTTAATCAAAAAAGTAAGATATATTTTTAATAATCTTAGCTTTATGGTTAATTTTGCGTAAGTTGAGAATTTTTAATTTTCAGCAATGGCAAAAACTTAGGCTAAGATTACTAAACGCGGTAGCAGGTGAAGCTGTAAAAAACTTCTCTATCATAACTTGTACTTATCCTACAAGCTCAAGCAGCACTAGAAATAGTGCCAAGGGAAGTTTTAACAGCACAATCTAATATCGTTAATTTTACTTAACCTGACTTTTCACGGGGTCTGGAAGCTCTGTTTTGGAGAAAGTTAGGGTGTGACAAGGTTAGAAGGAATTTGTGAAATTCCAAAACCAAAGCTAAAGATGTGTGTGTTTTCCCTAAACCCTAACAAATTTTTTCATATGCCGTGAAAAGTTAGTTATCTATACCGAAAGGTAAGGTGATTCAAATTTGTTGCTCCAAGTAATGCTTCTAACCAATGCTTGGAGCTTTTTAACAAAATCAGCTTCATCAGTAGCTCAACCTAATTAAACCTGAAAGCGTAGTGGTCTATCGCATTAATTTTGCGGGGTTAATAAACAAACCGCAAAGGACGCAAAGAGCGCAAAGGAAGAAAAATTAAGAATGAGTTTACCCCTCGTAACTAATGCGATGAAGCAGTAGTAGTGTGTTCCATTAATTTTGTAGGAAAAAAATGTTCGTAGTCAGGACTTTAGTCCTATAGGTTTTTTAAGTAGCTACTAATTTGTCTTAATAGTCAATTTGATTACATCTAAGAATCTCGAAATATCTATAAATTAGTCTTTGTCCATCATTAACAGATATTTGGCAATTTGGCAGTTGGCAATTTTGGTATTTTGATATATTGCAGAAATTACCAAGATGTTTTTACTTATTATACAAAGCACGGGATTTAGACCGTGCTTTTTATTCATAATTATTTGGCATTTTGGCGCTACATTAAAATCGATTTGTGATATTGCAAATACTTTTTATCCACCCTAAACATTAGATGAAGTTAAAAACAAGAAACTGCTGTTTAATAAAGTTTTTGTAATGGCGATCGCTATCCAGACAAAATTCATGGAGTCGAGTTTCAGCAGATATTTGTCAAATATCATTTTCTATGCAAATTCTATTGAACTCTCCTAAAAAAAACAAGAGTATGACTCTGAAAGTCTCCCTACCTAAGGATGATTTCAAAGAATCTGAAAGTATTTTATGTAGCATAGAAGGCTGAAAAAACATTTTATGAGCATCTAAATTGTTTTGCCATCGGCTTTACAGGAGGACGGAAAAATCTATTTTCTAAGTATTCATTGATACGGAAAAAGTCTTTTATCAGATTTGAGGGTATTTGAATACTTCCTATAGGAAGATGCCCAATGAATATAATCATGAGTAAATTAATTCGGGATGTTGTTATGCACTGGATTTATATTGAGGTTTGGCTCACCACCAAACCTTTTTTATATCTCTTGAAAATAGGGCATTGGGCATGGGAAGATATGGAGATAGGGGAAAATTGCTCGTAAATTATCCCCACTGAATATCTGAATTCTGGATTCTCGACTTTGACGCTAAAAAGTAAAAGTACTCCGCAGAATACCGATGGTAACTGAGTCACTATTTGGTGTATGACCGGGTTGCAAAATATGAATAATGCCTGGTGTAATGCTCAGGTTATCGTTTAGCTGAAAACGATAGAATGCTTCAACTTGAGTCGTCGTCCCTGGTTGTCCTCCTGCGCGTCCCAAACCGGTATTAATAAAATCGGGGACATTATTACCTACAGGTAGATTACTACTGGTGATTTTCGGAGGTTGTCCGACATAAATTCCACCCAAATTACCCTTGGCAAATAAATCAGGAAAATTCAAAAACACCATATAATTTGTTGTTTCAACATTTCCCGGTTGCCCTGGAATATAAGATTTAGTATAGCCGCCCCATGCACCTGCACTAATACTTTTAGAAATTTGCCAGGTTACAGTGGCACCCACCGCATTAGTTTGTAATGGAGCCGATCTTCCGGTAGTGCTATTTACAGCAGTTAAGCATTCATCACCAACAAAGGTTAGTAAACAACCATCAGAAGAGTAATTATTAACATAATACAAACTAAAATCTATAGTATCAGTTGGTGTCAGTAATAATTGTACTCCTGTAGTTGTGTTTCCATCAAATAAACCGCTACGTTGACCGGGATTTCCTGGTTGATAGCTAGTATAAATTGCCTGCAAACTAGCACGTTTAGCAAATTGCCAATCAATAGCAATACCACCGTGACCGTATCCCGTATTTAAAATCGGGTTTCTTTGGGCAAAATAAGACAACGGCCCTGTTGCAGCGCTTTCTACTCGATTAGGGCCTCTAAAAGCAGCTGGTATACTTACACCTTCTGTCCCAATCATCATTGCTAATTTATCTGTCACCAACCAATGAAAATTCAGGTCACTAACAATCAAATTATCTGTAGGGAATTCGTAACCAAGTAAAACATCATTGCGAGAAACACTATTAGTAAATCTCGGCGTAGTAGTACCTCTACCAGCTAACAAACCTGTGAATAAATAACTCCGGGGAGTGATTTGACTAGTTAAATACAACTGTGCCAAGGAAATAACATTAATGTTTGTTCCACCATCATCTGTATCTTTTTGCCCATCTCTAAAATTAACATCACCACGATTTTTAGTACGTCCTTGGAGTCCAACTATTAATAATCCGCTGAGTTTAGTTGTTGTTGAGAATTGGTTGGCTGCAATTTCAGCATTTTTAGCTTCTAAACTATCAATTCGACCTCGTAAAGTTCCTAATTCAGTAGCAAATTCTTCTTGTAATTTTTGTAATATTGTTACATCTTCTCGGCTTACTAAATCTTTGGCAGCCGTAGCAATTAACTCATTAATTCTATCTAAACAAGCATTCACACCAGCAGCAAATTCGTATCTCGTTAAAGCGCGATTTCCGCGATAGTTGCTATCAGGATAACCCGCTATGCAACCATAGCGTTCCACCAAAGACTGTAATGCAGCGAAAGCCCAATCACTCGGTTGTACATCCTTGAGTTGAGAAACCGATGTCACTTGCGCCATCGGATCGAGGGATGAAGAGGTAATATCACTATTAAATCCTGAATTCTGAATTCTGAGTTCTGAATTCTCAGTAGTTTCTGTCTCCGTAGGAATTGCGATCGCTTTTTCTACAACGGCGTTGACTCCCGCAACGAGTAACCATGCGAGCATCCAAATTTTTTGATGGCTGCGGCTAATAAGTCTACGTTTCAATTTTTTTATACTCTGCTCACATACTTAAGTGAAGAGTGTATTCGCGATCCTTTAATGCTCACATGAGTAAATTTACGTATTTTGTAGAAAATTAGACATAATACTTCTGGGCAAGTTCACAAAGGGCGAGTATAACTATTAGGAAAAGAAGATAAGGGGGAAAGGGAAAGGGGTAAGGGGAAAAGGGGAAAGATTAAATTTATTCCTTTTCCCTTTTCCCGGTTGGTGAGCTTGTCGAACCATTAACCTTTTCCCATGCCCCATGCCCAATGCCCAATAATCAAAGAATATGGCAAAACGCTGGCGCAAGTTGACGCCAAAAACTAAACAAAATCAACCTCGTGCTACTACGAGGAAACGCGTAGTTAAAAAGACACTTCAAAAACCAAAACCGTTAAGTTGGTTGCCATCAACACTGGCGATCGCTATTTTATTGAGTAGTGTCGGTTTAATTATTACTTTTGCCTGGATTAGTATTCTCTTCATTTTGAATCCAGACCAAGTAAGCTGGCTGAATAAAGTTTTACCTCTATGGGCACAAATACCTCTGGGTAAACACGAACGCCCGCAAACTTTTAAACAAATTGAACTGAATTTAACTCAAAAAAATCTCATAGTCGGCGAACTTCTACCTTTGTATCAAGATACGAAAAACTCGTTTTTCATGCCAGTTTTTCAGCGACGTGCCAATTGTGAATCTGATTGTCAAAAACTTGTGGAAATTAGGGTTTATCAACGTTCACAAGAGTTAGAGTTTAAGTCTGAGCCAGAAAATTACTACTATTTAGAAAGTCAATTATCAATAACTGGGCCGGAAGAATCCTTTGTGATTTCTTCTTTGCCTGATGCAATATTAGAACCCCAAGATATCAGTGTTCCTCTACCTTTAACTAAGGTACAACGCTTTGAAGGTCAAACACCATCAGCAGGAGTTTGGTTTAATTTACGGGGTGAACGCCAACAGGGAATTGGTGTCATTACTTACGGTGACATCGTATACTACAATCCAGAACGCAGTAATCTCCAACAAATGTTGTCTTGGAAGAGTCCCAGCGGTCAATTGCCCAAATGGCAACAAGTAACTGGCGATGCGACAAAAGAGTTAGTGATTGATGGAACTGTAGGTTTAGAACCGCACTTGGATGTTTATCAAGTCAAGCCTCTGAAGTTATTTCTCAAACCAATTCAATTGGAAGCAATTAACCTCAAATCACCAGTCCTCAAGGATTCTGCTTACCAAAATGCCTTGTCAATTGCCCGTAGCGGACTGTGGACGCCGGCCTTTGAATGGTTGAAATTTATCAAAAAACAACGTAAAGGATTACCAGAGGGGGCGCAAGCCCAAATGGATTTAATTCGCTTACACTCACTGGTGACTAAATCCCAAGCCGATAAAAGTTGGGCAAGTCCCAGCGAACAAATATTAGCAAATTTAATTGATGGGCGCTGGGAAAAAGGTTTGCAAGTGTTTGAATTGGCAGATAATGTCCAAGAAATTGGCACTCTACTCAAAGGTGATGAAACACGCTTGTGGAATCGTACAGTAGCAGCGTTGCGGGTGAACCCAGATAGACAACAAGTGCAAGCTTGGTTTGCTTTGATATTGGCAGTGCAACGGGGACAAGAAGCTGCTAATTCTTGGTTGGAGACACAACCCAAAATCACCAAAGATCGTCTTGCTTATATTCAAAATCTGTTGGTAAAACTCGATGGTGAGGTTACGTCGCAGATATCCCACCCCAGTCAAATTGTTGGTACAGTGCAACCCATCGCTAAAGTTACTAGTAGCGAGTGGCTACAACCAAATTCTCCAGCAGACTTGAAACTTACAGATAACCAAGTTTGGTATCAGGTGGAGGTGAGTGCATTTTCTGATGGTAAACGCTGGCTAAATTTTCCTTTTGAGAATTTGAAGCCACCCAAAACTTCAACAGCAAAATTTTTCTGGAAGACTTTGGGAATTAATTCTGACCCCCAAATGCAGATAGTGGTTTGGCTACCAAACGGAGAACAGCAAATTACCATAGGTACTATCAAAGCTGTGCAACTACAAAATCGAGTTTTGCGTTTACTAGTTGCTGCGCCAAAAATTCCAGGGAATCAAAACAATGTTCTGCAACCAAAACCCCTAGCCCTAACCAATGCAGCACTGGAATGGGTGCAACCGTTTCCCATCACTCTCCGAGAACTGTATGCACAAAATCCTTCAGCAGTCAAGGCTATAATATCAAACTTGTGGGAATCTTTACAAAATTCCGGAGAAGTTCCGGCTGGCCCAATTCCTAGCTTTGAACAGATGCAAGAAAAATTAGGTGATTGGCCCGTTCAAACTATCGATTTAACAAATAATGCTCAGCCGGAAATCGTAATCACTATTTCAGGCACAACCATTGCGTCTTTGAATCAGCCTCAACCTGGAACTGGGGAGGAAAAAACAAATCAATCTCCTGACCGTACCATGATTGTGTCTGACAACAATGAGGTCATCTATACAGATTTTACAGAAAATTCCTTGCAAAAATTGTCTGCGATCGCCAAGCTCTCAGGGGTGCAGTCTCCAGCTTTACTAGTAGAAAACGTTGATAAATATAGTCTCAAGCGCTGGTCAAACAAAAATCAGCGCTTTGAATAGCACGCACTGAGCAAAAATTTAGTCTCAAGGGGCGTTGGCGATCGCTATTTCAAAAATGGAGTTATTCTTTTTGGCTACTAGCAGCTAGGCGTTGGTGCTTCAGGCTTTCCAACTGCTGCAACAGGGAGTCTATCTCCGCTTGTAGGTGCATAAATTTAGCTTGTTGATCGTCTTGATAATAAGATTTGGTTAACTTGGTAACCAAACTGGTTTGAGACTCGCGATTGGGCACACTGGATATACAAGTAGGCATCTTTAATTAAATCCGCTTTGTTAAACTCACACCATTTGCAATTTTATAATAAGCCTATTTTAAGGTTTGTTAAATTATTGTGTATTTCTCATCATTTAGTTTAATAGGTTTGGGGTTCGGTGATAAGAGACGGCGATTATAGGTGTTGTGTTCCAACAAAGGGGAGGGCATTACTGATGTTGACTGTTGACGGTTAACATCCCCTATTAATCGACTTTTTGCAACTGCGCTACTCTGGGGTCAACGATTTTTTGCCCCAAACTGGCAAATTTAATCGCTACAGATAACTTATTACCCGTTCCAAAAACATGAGTTATTTCACCTAGACCAAAAGTTTTATGCAATACGCGATCGCCTACTTGCCAACTTTGGTTAGTATCTGACTTAACGCCAGAATTAACAGCAGTTTTAGTATAAGTTTGACGACTTACACGTTGGGTAATTAATAATTCTTCTGGTAATTCACTGAGAAATTGCGATGGCATAGCAGGTTCGCGGGAACCATACAAACGTCGTTCGCGGGCATGTGATAAATACAACCTTTCTTGGGCGCGAGTAATGCCCACGTAACACAAACGACGTTCTTCTTCTAAAGCTGCGGGGTCACTCAGGGAACGATAGCCAGGAAATAGCCCCTGTTCTAATCCCACCAAAAAGACTACGGGAAATTCTAGCCCTTTTGAGGCGTGTAAAGTCATCAAAGAAACGGCCGTTTGTCCTTCTTTCAAGTTATCCAAATCAGAACTGAGGGCGGTACTTTGGAGGAATGCTGTCAGGGAAATATCTTCGTTTTCCTCTTGAAATTGCAATGCAGCGTTATAAAGTTCCTGGACGTTTTGTACTCTATCTGTAGCTTCATCTGTGCCTTGATTTATCAAGTCTTGGACGTAACCAGAATCTTCTAATATTCCTTGTAAAACTTCTGTGACAGGAAGCGCACCGATTTGTCCTTGCCAACGGCTAATCATTTCGGCAAAGCTATTTACAGCTTTTGTGGCCCTTCCAGCTAATGTATTCACCGATGTTTCATCGCTGAGTATTTCCCACAAAGTCGTTCCTAATTGTTGGGAAGCATTCACCAAAGCATCAATGGTGGTTTTGCCAATACCGCGCCGGGGAGTGTTAATAACTCGCAATAAACTTACTGTATCCGATGGATTGGCGATCGCCCTTAAATAAGCTAGAACATCTTTAATTTCTTTGCGGTCATAAAATTTCATTCCTCCCACAACTGTATAAGGAATTTGATATTTCACTAACAATTCTTCAAAGGGGCGAGATTGGGCATTTGTGCGATAAAGAACAGCAAAACTACCCCAGTCCAACTCTGGATTTTTCTGTTCTAAAGAGCGAATTTGATTAATTACAAATGCTGCTTCCGCTAGTTCTTCATCGGCTTTATGACAATAAATCTGCTCTCCAGGGCCCCGCGTTGGTTTGAGGATTTTATCAATGCGTTGGGTGTTATTTTCAATTAGTTCATTTGCCGCTTGCAGAATATTTTCACAAGAGCGATAGTTTTCTTCTAGCTTCACCATTGTGCGGGTATCATCATCTGGCAACCCATCACCAAAATCTTCTTGAAATTCTAGCAAGATTGTGAAATCTGCCATACGAAAACTATAAATTGATTGGTCGGCATCGCCCACAACAAAAACTGAACGATTTTGCCATTGCCATTCGCTCTTTTGAGTTTCGCCGTTGGTTACCAATAAATGAATCAGTTGATATTGAGTCCGATTAGTATCTTGATATTCATCTACGAGGATATGGCGGAATTTCCGATGCCAGTAATCCAATACTTGCTCGTTTTGTTGAAATAATCTAGTGGGTACAAGAATTAAATCATCAAAGTCAAGAGCATTGTTTTCTGCTAACTTATCTTGATAACGATTATAGACATCAGCAATTACCCGTCCCCGGTAATTCGGTTGTTCTTGTTGAAATTCTTGGGGTGATAAACCTTGGTTTTTGGCATTACTAATGGCGTAGCGCACAGAACGAGCATCAAATTTTTTATCGTCTAAATTCAATTGTTTGGTGACAATTTCTTTGATGATAGTTTGAACATCAGATTCATCAAATATAGAAAAATTGCGACTCCAACGGCGTCCTTTTTCATCTTGATATTTTTCAATATCAAAGCGCAGAATCCGGGAAAATAAACTGTGGAAAGTACCGCACCACAAATGTTTAATAGTATTTTTATAAACTTGCGATCGCAATTGCATTTGTTGGTATTCTGTCAACAAATCCAATCGCTGATTGTGTTGTTTTATTGCTTCTTCTTCAGCAAACAACCGTTGAATCCGGTCTTTCATTTCCCGCGCCGCTTTATTGGTAAAAGTAACCGCCAGAATATTTTCTGGATCGACACGGTGTTTTAGAATCAGATTGGCAATCCGATAAGTTAGCGCTCGTGTTTTACCCGAACCTGCACCAGCAACAACTAGCAACGGGCCGCAGTAATGCTCGACAGCTTGGCGTTGGCTGGGGTTTAGGTGACTGAGAAAGTCAATGGTTGTTGTCATAGATGTGAAAAAGCGATTGCTAGGCGTCACATCACTAAAAGAGTGGCTATTGCCCAGGTTACAATATCCTAACGAAACTTGGTCAATAAAGATTGTCAGGCAATCTTGTTAACCAAAATGATACTTTATCACGATTGACGAAAGTTAACGCAGGATTAGCTTTCTATCGATAATCTCTGAGTCTATTTATAAGGTGAAAATAAAATTAATGTAGCGTGTGTTAGGCGCATATTTTCGATATGATTGGTCACGAAATAACTATCTTAGCGCCTAACGCATCGCCGGATGGATGGTGCGTTACGGCTGAATTTCATTGTCTCTAAGTCCCAAATTCTTTCATAGCCGTAACACACCCTACTTCAGATTTACTTTATAAATGGTTTCTCTACCACAGAATTTCTCCTTTTTTACAGTTTTTGTATGACTATATTCTTTAGTTGGTTTAGACAATTAGTTCAATCTCTGCGTACCTTGCCAATAATAGGTATATTATGTTTGCTTTTCACCTGGTCGCTTCCTGCACAAGCAGCTAACCGCATCGATCCCCAACTAGAACAGCAAGTATTACAAATTATCCGCGAACATCCAGAGGTAATTATCGAGTCTGTTCAGGCATATCAGCAGCAACAACAACAAAAACTCAATCAAGTCCGCCAAGCATTTTTACAGGATTTAAAAACAAATCCCCAAACAATAATTGCTAACTCTCCAACCACTGGCGCAACTAATTCAAAAATTCTGCTGGTGGAATTTTCAGATTTTCAATGTCCCTACTGTGCTGAAGCACATAAAACCTTGAAACAATTATTAGCTAAATACCAAGGCAAGATAAAATTAGTTTACAAGCATTTACCGCTAGCTGCAATTCATCCCCAAGCATTACCAGCAGCAGCCGCAGCTTGGGCAGCACATCAACAAGGGAAATTTTGGGAATATCATGATGCCCTATTTACTAATCAAAAGCAACTAAGTGAAGCATTGTATTTAGATATCGCTAAAAATCTGAATTTAGATTTAGTTAAATTTCAACGCGACCAGACTCTTGCCACTCCTGCTATTCAAAAAGACATCCAGCTAGCAGAAAAATTAGCTGTTGCTGGCACACCGTTTTTTGTAATTAGTACTCCAACTATTTCACGAGTCGTGCAGTTATCAGATATCGAAAATATATTGTCTAATACTAACTAAAGCTCTATGTTTGCTGATGAGCTAACATCGATAAATATCTAAATCAACATGTAGAGACGTTGTATTGCAACGTCTCATTGATGTTGTCTAATAAAACATATAATGATGTCTAATAAACATCAACAAACAGGATATATATACTGAGTAACTATTTATATTTATCATATTGGTTTACAGAAATACTTGCTTATTTAACATTAATTGCATCTTTGGTTAGATGTTAAATGCATCAGGAAATTGCTGTACTTGAAGCAAGTGTAAGGAGTAGCTTTATGAGGAGTAAGGGGGAGAGATTTTCCTAACTCCTCATGTTCTTAAATATATGATAATTTCACTGAAATATAGAAAATTTATTACTCGAATATTGCCATTAATTACTAGACTTCTTGCAGAAGTCGGGGA
>NZ_JACKZU010000747.1:0-967 GCF_014222165.1 Nostoc sp. 2RC | reverse complement strand
CCCTTACCCCTTTCCCCAAACCTCACCCAGCATTTTTGGATTGGTAGACCACTAGTGTCCTTGCTCCTGCTGCAATACTGTTAAGGGTTTGAGCGTCACGTCGGATTCGTGCAACAGCTAACATACCCACAACTAATCCCAGCAGTGCTTTTGCGTTGGTATCTATGGCAAATGATTTCGGCAAATCTCCGTCCTCAATTGCTTGAGCAAGATTGAGCCGAAAGAATGATTCAATTTCGTCTAAACGATCCTCAATAATGGCGATGGTGCTTGGTGAATGGGATTCCCGCTCTATTGCTGTGTTAATAATCAAACAACCCTTCTGTTTTGAGTCGCCGATCATTGCTTTTGCCAATAGATCGAACCATTGTTGAATACATTCCAACGGTGGACAATGGCGTGGCATGGAAGCCCGAAAGAATTCTTGTGTGTATTTTTTGAATACTTGCTGAAATAACTTTTCTTTGTCACCAAAGGCGGCATATAAGCTTCCAGGCTGGATTCCTGTAGCTTGTACAATGTCTTTCATAGATGTGTTGGCATAACCACGCTGCCAGAACAAATCCATGATGATTGCTAAAACCTCGTCTTTATCAAACTCTCGTTGCCGAACCACGGGGTAATTGAAGTCTCCCAATTATTGTATGTATTTGTTAACTATACATATTTTTGAACGATTAATCAAGATTCAGTTTTTTTATGTATTTTTGCCATGATTAAGGTAATTTAAATAACTCATTTTACAAAAATTTCAGTACTATTAATTACACTTACACTTTAATTAGATTGTTATGTAATGAGAATTTGAGGAGCGATCGCCAATCTCAACCCAATACTTTTACATACATATCTTATTTTGAACGAACAATCAAAAATATGGCAATAGGGTTCCAATACTGCTCGGTTAAGGATTTTAAACTGGAATTTGGTTTGGGGAAAAGGTGAGCCAGCGCGGTCTTGGGGGTTT
>NZ_JACKZU010000746.1:0-975 GCF_014222165.1 Nostoc sp. 2RC | reverse complement strand
GGTCTTGTCTATGTGTTGCATTATTTTTTCAAATTGGTATTAAAAGGTAATAAATAGATAAATCTCCATTTTGAAAAATCAGCGATTTTTATAATGGCGTATTATTTTTCGCGTTTCCCATCTAGAAATAAATATTTTTGTTTTTATCAAATAAATTTAGTTGCTCTATAGTCCAAGATTTGAAAATAATTCATGACTATTGCCTGTTCCCTATTTCCTATTCCCTATCCCCTACAATTTGATAAGTCTCTATATATTGATTGAGATGATTAATTACTCTGTGCATATGAATTGAATCTCCATAAAGCTTGCTGAGCATGATGGCTCCTTCTAGACTTGCAATGATGACAGTAGCGATTTCGTCAGCATCGGTATCAGGACGAATTTCACCTTTTGCAATTCCCGTTTGAATAACTCGATGAATCAGATTCAGCCAAGAATTCATCGCCTGTTGAGCGCAATGGCGCAAAGCAGGATGAGTATCATCACTCTCAACAGCAGTATTTAGCAATGGACATCCTCCCTTAATTGGTGGATTTTCTGCAAAACTGCTAAAAACTCCAATAATTGCTTGCAAACGTTCCGTTGCATAACGCTTGTTTCGTAGAGCCGCTCTAGTATGCTGTTGGATACGAGCGATCGCAAACTCAAAAGCTTGTAGTGCTAAATCATCTTTGCTTTGGAAGTGATTATAAATTCCCCCTTTCTGCAATCCAGTGACACGCATAATATCAGACATCGATGAGCCTGCATATCCCTGCTGGTTAAACAGTTCCGCTGCTTGCTGGAGAATTCTGCTTTTTGTTTCTTCACCTTTAGACATTAAATTATTACAGACCAATCAGTCTGATTGAATATACCATTTTAATTTTTAAAAGTCAACTATTTTTCAATATTGACTGATGACTGATGACTGATGACTGTTGACTGATAACTGGGTATTGATTATTCTCTCCTGCCCCCTGCCCCCTGCCC
>NZ_JACKZU010000745.1:0-988 GCF_014222165.1 Nostoc sp. 2RC | reverse complement strand
ACTTAAGTCAAAATTGGATGCCAATAAAATATTTATACTTAACTATTTTTGGATGAACGAAAAGATATAAACCATTCCCAGACTAGTTTGTAAGGCAGAACATATTAACAAATCTTCAATGAAAAAATAATTTTTTGTATAAAAAGTTGCCAAATTTTATACAAGTAAAGTAGCTTTGTCATAACTAAAAAAGTCAAAGTTACTTTTAGGTATTGCATAACAATGGCAAATAAAATACTACTTAGCTTAGTGGATTTAAAACCAGAATATCAGAAGCTTTGGGATAGCTGCGAAATCAAGGCAGATAAACTCAGCACGACTCAAAACATAGTTGCAAAAATTAGTGGCGATCGCCTTCGTTACGAAGTACTGCAACAAAAAATCAATGTACCTTGGTACTTTGTTGCAGTTATCCATAACATGGAATCTTCCCTGAACTTCACCAAACATTTGCATAACGGCGACTCGCTAAAAAAACGCACTATCAACGAACCATCAGGCAGACCACTTGCTGACCCCATCAAAGGCTGGCAGGTAGGTTACACCTGGGAAGAAAGCGCCATTGATGCTTTGACAATGAAAGAATTCAACCGAGTCAAAGATTGGAGTTTGCCAGCACAGCTTTGGCAACTAGAAAGATACAACGGTGTTGGTTATAGAAAATACCATCCAGAAGTTCTCACACCATATTTGTGGTCGGGAACTAACCACTACAGCAAAGGCAAATATGTAGCTGATGGCAAATGGGATGCCAATGCGATTTCTGAGCAAATTGGGGTAGCAGCTTTGCTAAAAGTTTTGATAAAAGAAGCAAATATTAATATTTCAGAAGGTGTAGCGATCGCCTGAGGAAGACGTGGGGAGGGGGAGACGCTATTGGTGTCAACTTAACGTGAAACTAACTTACCATCATGCTTCGCGTTACCCCACCCCGGCTTTGCTGGCGCAAAACCTCCCCTCCCCGCTTGCGGGGAGGGGATTGAGGGGG
>NZ_JACKZU010000744.1:0-988 GCF_014222165.1 Nostoc sp. 2RC | reverse complement strand
TTTTTGTTATTGAGCCGGTATGGGGCATGGGGCCCCATGCCCCATGCCCCATACCGGCTCAATAACAAAAATTAGCAACAATTTAATGGTGCAAGCGCTACATTTGAAAGAAATCTGTATTGCTCTATCGGCTTGGAGAGTAGTGTTCCGATGAATACTTCTGCTTCTTTTCAAGGTGGTTCTTTTCCCTTTGAATTTTGGAATTTTGATTTGACAACACCTCTGTCAGGAAAAGTTCCAACCTCAGAATCACAACCTTCAGACTTTCCGTATCCTACGCAAGATACTGACTTACTTAGGCAACTGTCGTTTATTCCAGGGTTAAAAGAAATTTTAATGTTGCGGCAAGTTCACGCACTAGAACATGCCACTGTCTGGGTTTTGAGTGAATCAAATAGTGCATACCACACCACAGGAGAAGCCAATAAAGTTCAACTAGATAACGAACTGTTAGGTGGTTTGTCCACGGAACAGGGATTCTACCTCTATGGTGAAGTGAACATCAGTGATTTACGGCGTGCAGTGGCACTTGCCCGACATCGCATTACCAGTGGAGAGTGGGATTTAGCTGTACATCCCCGTTGTGGCACAAATTTATCAGTAGCAATGGTCTTAACCGCCGGATTAGCTATGGGTGTACATTTATTGCTACCATTCCGACCTGTAGAGCAAATTATAGGTTTGGGGTTAGCTGCAACAACAGCCGCTGAAATCGCACCTGATTTAGGTTCTATGGTACAGCGTTACTTAACAACCGCTATTCCTTTTAACCTCACAATTGAAAACATTATCCGTACACGCGACCTCTGGGGACGTGAAGCGCATTTTGTCAAAGTGAAATGGCAAGAATGAAGAGAGTGAAGGGTATGAGGCATTGGGCAAGCAGGAGGTGTGGGAGGTGTGGGAGGTGTGGGAGGTGTGGGAGGTGTGGAAGGTGTGGGAGGATGGTGAAGAAATTTTTCCCCCTCTCTCCCCACACTCCCCACAC
>NZ_JACKZU010000078.1:0-25026 GCF_014222165.1 Nostoc sp. 2RC | reverse complement strand
CTCCTCACACTTCCCTATCCCCTCATCTCCCCATCTCCCCATCTCCTCTAACTCCCCATCTCCCTTGTCTCCCTTGTCTCCAAACTCTCCAATACCTTTTTATAAAACGCGCCTTTATTTGAAAGGCGCGTTTTATGTTCTTACCTCTGTCTTAAGGTCAGTTTTATAAAGCTTGGGTGTTTTTTGTTTGATGTAACATTATGTTACATACAATGCATCAATTATTATAAAAATTATGAATGAATTTTGCTAACTCTAGAAAATTGTGATTAAAAACCATGCCCCGTTCATTACTCCAAGCCGTTTTGTTAGTGGACGGCTACAATATAATAGGCGCTTGGCCTTGCTTAAAAAAAACCCGTGATAGCGTTGGACTGGAGGCTGCACGTAACGAACTTGTGGAAGCAATGACTGGTTACAGTGCGTTTCAAGGTTATGCCACTCAAATAATTTTTGATGCCCAATATCAAAATAGCTCTAGTAATAAAGAAATTATTACAGAGCTTTTATCTGTTCACTACACTGATTTTGGGCAAACAGCAGACACTTATATAGAAAAATCTTGTGCCTCTTTTCGCCACCAAATAGCTCAATCTTTAATTTCTCGTGTGATTGTCGCCACATCAGATCGAGCGCAGCAGTTGATGGTGCAGGGGTACGGGGCTGAATGGTTATCTGCACAACAACTCTGTGGTGAGGTGGAAGCTACGGTTTGTCGGATGCGACAAAAGTATCATACACGCAAACAATCTAAGAGTAGATTTTTAGCCAATGCCATCGATGCCAAAGCGCGCCAGCGTCTGACTGAATTACGAATGGGGCTACAGTAGATATTAGTTCGAGAAGTCTTAGCTTAGCTTCTAGAGTAGGTTTTGCCTGCAAAATTCTTTAATAAAGCATCTCCTCAAAAAAAGTTAGCTAAAGTACTTGCCAAATTTGATTGATTAGGTTTAAGATTATAAATCGTGAGCGTTCCTCAGTAGCTCAGCGGTAGAGCGATCGACTGTTAATCGATTGGTCACTGGTTCGAATCCAGTCTGGGGAGTTAAAAAATAATAGGTAATGAATTCCAGTAGTCAATCAACTGTTGAGTTGTGATTTTGGATTGATGGTGAAATTCATATATCCATACATAGCGCGATAACTATTACTGGGAGAATCTCAATTTTAGAAAATTGGATGCTCCCAAAGGTTTTGCTATTAAGGCTATGGTCTTAATAAATTTTCCAAGTCTCTATAACTGGGTAGAGAGTTTTATTAAATTGTCTAACTCTTGCTGCATCTGACTAACAACTAATTCATAACATTCGTTGACATAGTGGCGATCGCAAGCTGCTTGCCGACCATACCGTTCAAATACAATGGCTGGACAAACGCGCGTGTATAACTTTACAGGAAAGGGAATGTTGGGCAAGGGGCCAATTGCTAATCCCCAAGGTAACCCTAGATAAATGGGAAAAACTTCCGGGTCAATTCCCAGTAGCCAAGGCATTCCCCATTCATGGAGTTGCTGCACAATTTTGTAGCAGTCAGCAAGCACAATCAAGGTATCGTGGGCACCCCAAGAAATCACAGGT
Source organism: Nostoc sp. 2RC (assembly GCF_014222165.1). Lineage (NCBI taxonomy): Bacteria > Bacillati > Cyanobacteriota > Cyanophyceae > Nostocales > Nostocaceae > Nostoc > Nostoc sp. 2RC. The sequence goes on along the minus strand of NZ_JACKZU010000078.1, from coordinate 23,449 downwards.
ACAATTGGCACATTTTCCCGCAAGGCTAACTTGATAAATCCCTGGCGTCCGGAAAAATAAATTTTGTTACGCAAATGATGAGGTCGAAAAACATCTTCTGCTCCCCCTGGGTACACTAGCACACTAGCTCCAGAGCGCAAGGCAGCGTAAGCCATTTTGGGATGAGCCATAATTGCTCCAGCCTTGGCAACCAATTGGGCTAATGGGGGGCTAACTTCCCAGGCTTTGGGATGCATTAAACCATAAACTGGTGTTTCGACACCAAAGCGTCGGAACCAGTCGTACATCATCATTGTCATATCCGGAGCTGCCAGTCCTCCATTATGGGAACCGACAAACAAGACTTTTTCTTCAGGTCGAATATTTTCCCAGCCACTGGTTTGAACTCGGAAATAGTATTGATAGAAAAAGCCAAATAGAGGCATCAGAGATTCAATGAAGTTTGGATCTCGCTCATCCAACGACCAACCGAGTTTTTTGTTGAAAAGATGTTGCTTTTTTGACATTTATGCATTTTAACAGTACTGGTAAAGATGAAATCATCTTTTACCGTGGCAGCAAAACTCCAAAATTTTCGCCGCTTGAAAAGTAAATTAAACAACGTAGCGAATTTTGTAGCTACCGATCTATTTTCTCAGCGATCGCCACATTAGTCTTACCCACCAAAAGTTAAGGAAAAATATGGCAACTTTTGTTGGTTGTGATACGCTATCTGCTTGAGGAGTTTCGAGGTACTGAAAATGACTAAGCTGCGGGTGGGGTTATTATTTGGCGGTCGTTCAGGAGAGCATGAAGTTTCGATCAACTCAGCACGGGCCATCGCTAAAGCCTTGAGTGCAGAGCAAAATACTAGTAAGTACGAAATACTGCCTTTTTACATCCAAAAAAATGGCCGGTGGCTGGCGGGAGAAGCACCCCAAAAGGTTTTAGGAAGTGGGATTCCACTACTGGAATCCCAAGAATCAACATCTGGAGGACTGACATCTAACCCCCAAATCCAAAATCTCAGCCAATGGCAATCACCCTCTCAAGTTGCGGAAGTGGATGTCTGGTTTCCCATTCTCCACGGCCCCAACGGTGAAGACGGGACAATTCAAGGCTTACTCACCTTAATGCAAGTGCCTTTTGTGGGTTCTGGGGTGTTAGGTTCGGCCATGGGGATGGATAAAATTGCCATGAAAATGGCGTTTGAGCAGGCGGGAATACCCCAGGTGAAATACAAAGCCATAACTAGAGGGCAAGTTTGGTCTAATCCTTGTGTTTTTCCGAAATTGTGTGATGAAATTGAGGCAACATTAGGTTATCCTGCTTTTGTCAAGCCTGCTAATTTAGGTTCATCGGTAGGTATTGCCAAAGTGCGATCGCGTCCTGAATTAGAAGCTGCTTTAGATAATGCCGCTAGTTATGACCGACGAATAATTGTAGAAGCTGGTGTGGTGGCAAGGGAAGTGGAATGTGCCGTTTTAGGTAATGACCAACCCCAAGCCTCTGTCGTTGGAGAGATTACATACGACAGCGATTTTTACGATTATGAAACAAAATATACTGATGGTAAAGCAGATTTACTGATACCAGCACGGATTCCAGATGCCATAGCCCGTCAAATTCAAGACATGTCCTTGCAAGCTTTTGCAGCTGTTGATGCCGCAGGTTTGGCCAGGGTAGATTTTTTCTACGTGGAAGCGACACAAGAAGTTTTAATTAACGAAATCAACACCTTACCAGGCTTCACTGCAACTAGTATGTATCCTCAACTGTGGGCACATAGTGGAGTTCCTTTTCCGGAATTAGTAGATCGATTAATTCAACTGGCCGTTGAAAGACATTCTCCGAACTGACCACAAAAATCAGCAAACAAATTTCCAGATTGTTCCAGAAAAAAGTAGCAGTCAATACAGAATTTAGGCAAAAGTTCGTTGCATTTGGTAACCTTTGTTTTACAAAAAAGTTACTCAAATCTGAACTTTTGTTACGGATACCTGATGTTTAACTCCTCCAGTACAATTTATTCACTAGAGGGGTACAAATCTGAAAGTAATCATGGAAAAGAGTCAGAGTGTACAGCACGAGCCAACCCAACTAATAGGGGCCACTCCAGAGCTGACAAACAGGAAATCGAAATTAAGAAAAAGCTCAAATGGTCTGATATATTTGGTTGCACATCATCCTTGGCTATTGTTAACTGGGTCTTTAGCTATGTTTCTGGGAAGTGGAGCCTTTGCCTTGTATAGCTTAACTAATCCTGGGCAGGTAACATCAGAAGAAACAGACGAAATTCCCCCAGTCATCGTAGAACAACCGATATATTCGCCTTCTGAGAATACTAATCCTACACCTTTATGGATGGTGGTTGCGATCGCCCTCAGTTGTGGTAGTGGTTGCTGGATTATTTTCCGAATGCTTAACCAAAAAGCACAACCACAAAAAGCCACAAAACAGGTCGAACGTCATCATGCACGCATAGCAGAAGCCCGCAACACAAGATTGGAACCGCGCCTTCCCAAAAACCAGCCAATTTTTGTGCCCCAGCCACAACTAATGCCTGTGATGCAGACAGTACCTAAAACAAAGCATTTAGTGACAGTTCTACCACCAGAACACAGACACCACTTGAGTACGCGCAAAGAATCGTTGGCAGACTTGATGGATCTTCGTAAAGATAGCTCGTTGTCTGCGATTTTACGCCAGTATTAAAATACTGTAAGGTAAAAACCCGTCGAATTAATATTTTTTGTTAATTAAGGTGACTAAGATTCCTGATTTCTTTGAGAAGTCAGGAATCTTATTTTTTAGGCTATGGCAATTCTCATTGTGGGGGGATGGGGAATAGAAATTTGGAAATTAGGTTTTGTTTTATAAATGCAAATTGGTATCAGCAGTTGTGAAAAATAAATTATCTAGTTAAGAAAGGGAACAAGGAGCAGCAAAGGCATACAACGATTTCAGTCGTTGTTCTGACCTTCCAAGAGGGAATGTGTGAATTTGGCATTGGTATTATGTAGTGGTTTCACCTTTTTTAAAAAGTTAAAAACCTGCCAAAATGGCAACCGAATTGAAATTAAGCAAGCTAAATTATAGTAGATAAACGACTTCAAGGGTGTTGTTATCAGGGACTACCAAGCAAGCAAATGTTTTGGCAAAAAACATTATTTCTTAAGAGGTTAATACAGAAAAAGCTGTTTCAAAGAATTACGATAAAAGGATTTTTTGAGTAGAAAAATATCAATAATTAAGTTTGACATTTGCTACAACAGGAATATTTAGTGTATATGGGCGTTGTTCTTGAAGTACACATTAGCCCCCAAATCGCAAGGAACGTTTGTATACATTCCTGTTCACTTCAGTAGCAAATGATAGAGTGGGAGTTGGAAAGCTAATTGATATGCTTCCTCCCACTCTCTTTTTATGGAGAAGTTTTAGTTTGTTAACTGTTGACTGTTGATGGTTAACAGCCAACGTGTTTAAGGGGGAGGATGAACAATTGAAAATTCAAATATTTTCAATTTTTTAGAGAAATGCAGTATCTTGCAAAAATTCCAGAATTGCTGTATTTAGTACCTCAGAAGCACCAGTGGAGGCATCATGACGGCAGTTAGATAAGATTTGAAATTTGGAATTAGAGATATGCTGATGTAATTTTGCACCATGACTAGCAGGAAACCAACTATCTTGCTCACCCCACAAAACTAGTGTAGGACACTGAATTTTAGGCAAATTATTTTGAATTTTAGTGAGCATATTTGGTTTATTTGCTTGGGAATTCTCTATTTCGCGGGCTGCTATTTGTAACTCTTCGGCAACTTTAGCAATAGTGCCAGGTAGTTCAATAAACGGATAAGTTATCCAATAGATATCTTCCTGTGTCAGAATTGAAGGATCGAATAGTACTGCACGTCTTTCCATGGCCATTATTTCTCGAAATAACGGTGCAAACAGATATGCCAGACGCAATGAGTCTATTGTTTGCATGATTTCGAGAGGTGTTTGGGCGAGTAACCACATAGCCCAATGGGGTAAACCTTCGGTAAAGATAGGTACGTTTACTACTATCAATCGCCCAATTAATTGGGGATGTTCTTGAGCTAGAGCAAGGGCAATTAATCCGCCGAGAGATTCAGCTACAATCACTGCTGGTTCATCACATAATGCCTGAATAATTCTTTGAAATTCAATAACTTGATGACCGTTTTGTTCTCTACGAGATAATGGTTTTTCAGAAAAACCAAAACCTTTGGCATCAAAACAAATTACTCGGAAATATTTAGATAATGGTTCTATCATGTAGCGCCAATTGTAACTCCAACTGCCCATACCATGTAAGAGAATGAGCGGTTTGCCTTTACCTTTTTCGCCATATGCAATTTGTACAGGATACCCATGAGTATCAGTAATAACTAAATTTTGCCGCCCTTTAGGAAAAGTGGCTTGCCACCAATCTTTCATTCCTGGATATATCAATAATTTAAGGTGAGAAGTGAGAATTTAGGAGTCAGAATTCAGGAGTCAGGAGTCAGAATTCAGGAGTCAGGAGTCAGGAGTCAGGAGTCAGAATTCAGGAGTCAGAATTCAGGAGTCAGAATTCAGGAGTCAGGAGTCAGGAGTCAGAATTCAGGAGTCAGAATTCAGGAGTCAGGAGTCACGAGTCAGGAGTCACGAGTCAGAATTCAGGAGTCAGAATAAATATAAAGTCAAGATTACTATAGTTTGTGAGTTTTATTAAAATGATTGAGCTTGAGTTTTAAAATCTTCTGAATTCTGAATTCTGAATTCTGTATTCTGACTCCTGAATTCTGTATTCTGAATTCTGAATTCTATTAATTTAACTACCGGTTAAGGCGTTCCACAATATTCTAATTAGAATTACGGGTAATGCGACTAAGGCAATGGAGATGAGCAACAATCCAATCAAAACGACAATAATAAACCACTTATCTGCACTTTTTTGCTGGCTGGGAAATTTTAAGTGTTCTTCCAATAGTTTGAGATTGTGATTATTAGCTGTCCAGGCAATATCAAAAAAATCTCCAAAAATTGGAATAGCCCCTACTAAGCCATCAATAATTACGTTTACAACCATTCTGCCTAAGGTGGCTCTAGACACACCAAGGCGTGCTGCTTCTAAAATAATGTAAGAAGAAAACATCACTCCCAAAAAATCACCACCAATAGGTAGTAATCCGATAATTGGATCTATACCTATGCCGACTTTAGTTCCGGGAATTGTGATAGCGTTATCCAGCACCCGACTGATTTGACGGAGGCGCTTTAAGGTAGGTGCTTTGGCATCAGGTTCAATCATGGAAGACCGAAAAGAAGAATCTGGCATGAAAGCGATCGCTTATTTATATTCAATCGTTAGACATTTTACTCTTGTCTCGAACTTTTGCAAAAGTTTCTTCCAAGCAAGATTTATTTTTAATATTTTTTAATATTTTTCGGCAGATCTTGACTGTAGTTTGGAACGCATATCTTCCCCAACAATTACGTTCAACTGGTCGCCGATTAACATTACAGCAGCACTCATTGACAGCCAGAGCATCAAAACTATCACAGCTCCAACTGCACCATATACCTTATTATAATTCCCAAAGTTCGCCACATAAAGCCGAAACATAGCAGATAACATAGCCCAAAATATAGCTGCTAAAATCGCTCCGGGCATCATTGGTGTGCCTGAGTTCCAGACACTTGGGCCGTAGCGATAGATAAAGCCAAAAGCGTAAGCAACAATACTTAAAGCTAAAGGCCAGCGTAACAGTTGCCAAATCTCGAACAAAAAGATTAAGGAAGCATTTTCGCGTGCTACCATGCCTAAGAGCCAATCGCTGGTAAACACTAAAAAAGAAGCTGACACTAAAAGCAACATCGTACCGATTGTTAATCCCAAAGAAACAAGCTTGGCTTTCCAAAAAGGACGTATTTGTTCTCTGGGAATTTGATGGATTTGGTCGAGGGCTGTCATTGCAGTATTCACCGCGCCAGAAGCAGTCCAAATTGCTAATAAAAAGCTGAGAGAAAATAAACCGCTGTTTTTGGAATTGGTAATTTCTGTGGTAGCAAAATCACGAATTAAAACCAAAGCTTCTTCAGGTAAAACTTGACTTAGTTGTGTGGCTAGTTGTTTGAAAGTGTTTTGTAAAGATTCTGCCAATAAGCCAATAGCTGTGAGCAAAGCAAGAATCGCTGGAAACAACGATAACATAGCATTGAAAGCAATTTCTGAGGCTAGTCCAAAAAGTCTTGTTTCCATTGTCCTAGCGAAAGTTTTTTTCAATGTGCGCCAATTGAGGTGACGAAAAAAGCGAAGAAAACGAGGCTTAAACATAACTACAGCCATTAACAATTCAAATGATATTGGCACAGGCAAGTAATATCATTAGGACTTACGTACTGAAGCTTGAAACATAAATCTTCCCTAGTCCCCTCTCCAAGGCTACGGCGTACACACAAGTCTTCTAAAGTTGTTCCACAGACTTTTGATTTCCCCAACCGGCATTGATTTGGGGGGCAAAAGTTTTTCAAAGTCCTCCTTTTGAAGGAGGAAAATGACGCATCTACGGGCATTTTGGTTTTGTAGGCACTGCGTGTACATCGTCCCAAAGGTAGGAACGTGTAAGGAACAGGGATGGTGTGAATCTGAAATCTCAAATTGTTGGATGCAATCAAATAGAAGCTTTGGTAAGGCGATCGCTAACTTAATGCCATTAAGTATTGTAACTAAAATTGCGACCTTTGTAAGGGAATATTTGATTTAGTAAGGTAATTTTAGTTACACAAGCGAATTTAAGATTAAACGAATAATCAGCAAGAATCAAGATCCAAGCAACATTAGGGGTGTATTGTTCTGCTACAATCAGCGATTTTTTCAATAATCATCCTCAAGACAGAATCTAAAAATCCAAGTTTTATCTAGGTGTATTTTTCAGACAAAGTATTTGCTTAATCTTGCAACAAATTTTTCTGGGCATGGTAATTAACTCTGCGGAAAATGCAAATGACTGATATAGTTATTCACCGATATTGTATTAAACAAGCGGCAAGTTGAACAGCCAAACAACAGGCAATCAACTAATAGCTAACTCCAATTTAATTGAATCAAAACATTGAGGTTTCTAACTATGTCTAACGTATTGTTTACAGATTTATCCAACGAGCAACTAGAAGTTGTAGCTGGTGGTATTGATTTTCAAATCGATGCAACTTTTTATGATGCCAAAGAAAACGTTCTCAATGGCCAAAGCAGTTCCGATCCTAATGGTAGCGCTGCTAAGTCTAACGGTAGTTCTACACAAATTGAAACTGCTGGTTTAGCTTTCTTAGCTTTGGGATCTCACGAACTTCCCGAACTCACAGGATACTAATCTTAAGTAACCAACTAAAAAAGTCAATCAGCTAATACGTGAGTGTGCTGAAAATATTTTGATGAAAAAAGTTAGAGATTTTCGCTCTAATACAAATAAATCAAATTCTCAGTTTTTCTATCACGAACTCACGTTACCAATTTTTCAATTTTTACCAATCACAACTCCGAGGTTTCTAACTATGTCTAACGTATTGTTTACAGAATTATCCAACGAGCAATTAGAAGTTGTAGCTGGTGGTATTGATTTCCAAATCGATGCAACTTTTTACGATGCCAAAGAAAACGTTCTCAATGGTCAAAGCGTTTCCGATCCTAATGGTAGCACTGCTAAGTCTAACGGTAGTTCTACACAAATTGAAACTGCTGGTCTAGCTTTCTTAGCCTTGGGAGCTAATCAACTTCCCGAAATACCAAGATAATCATATTAAGTTAACCAATTAAAAAAGCCAATGGGCTAATACGTGAGTTCGCTGAAAATAGTTTGATGGAAAAAATTAGAGATTTTCACTCTAAGATAAATAAATCAAATTCTGACTTTTCAATCACGAACTCACGTTACCAATAGTTCAATTTCTCACAATCACAACTTTGAGGTTTCTGACTATGTCGAAGGTATTGTTTACAGAATTATCTAACGAACAACTAGAAGTTGTAGCTGGTGGTGTTGATTTCCAACTCGATGCAACTTTTTACGCTGCAAAAGAAAACATTCTCAATGGCGAAAGCAAGTCTGGCCCTCATGGTAGTACTGCTAAGTCTAACGGTAGTTCTACACAAATTGAAACTGCTGGTTTAGCTTTCTTAGCCTTGGAAGCTTATCAACTTCCCAATTTAGAAACACGCTAATATGGGGTTACTCAATTAAACAGGCTAATGAACTAACATAATATGTGAGTTTGAGTAAAAGAAATCAAATATCTTGATTATCATAGCAAAAAATTAGATCTCTAATTCTCAATGACAAACTCACATTATAAATAGTTCAAGTTTTCAAGTCAAAATTATGAGATTTTGAACTATGTCTCAGGTATTGTTCACAGAATTATCTAACGAACAACTAGAAGTTGTAGCTGGTGGTAATAATTTTCAAATCGACGCAACTTTTTATTCAGCAGACGAAAATTTTGTCAGTGGTGAAAGCAGTTCCGATGCAAATCATAGTGATGACTCCTCCAACGGTAATTCTACAGGTATTACAGCTGCTGGAATAGCCTTTTTAACCTTGGATGCCGATGAAATTCTTGATATTTCAAAGCAATATGGTTATTAAGCCGAGCAAGTAAAAGGAGTAATCAATTAATATGTAGTTTAGGAAAAGAATGAAATATAATTCTGGCACCTAAACTGATTATATAGCAATCCTATGTACATGCTTTTTTCTGGTTCCCTGTTCTTTATTTTGATGAATAATTTTGCTACTCATTTAGGATTGCTATATTTTTATTACTAATACGAACTCATGTAAACAATTGTCAAAATTCATAGAATTCAAATTACGAGGTTTGCGGCTATGTCTGGTGAATTATTTAGAGATTTATCTGACGAACAACTTGAAGTTGTAGTTGGTGGTGCCGATCTTGCCCTAAATACTACTTTTTATATATCTAGAGAAAATATTTTCAGTGGTAGTAGTTATTCCGGGCCAAATGGTAGTATTGCTAGTTCTTATGGTAGTTCTAAACAGATTGCAACTGCTGGGTTAGCTTTTTTGGCTTTAGATCTAAATGACATTACCGACCTTTCAAAATTTAAATTAAGATAATCTACCGCAAACTTGGCTAAAATATCAGCATCGGTGATATGAAATTATCGAAAAACTGGAATAAAAGTTGATAAAAAATTTTCACGTATGACCCATAACAGGATTATATGGGTCATATTTTGTTAATTTTGATGGCAAAATAATTCCAGAATTGAGCAAAAATTAACTCCCAAATAACTTTTAATAATTCCAAAGACATAACAACAGGCTGACAAAATTTCATAGTATTAGTACCACGTTGCTGGAATTCAAAATTGTTCAATTTTCGAGTTTTTAATTTTTTTGCGGTGCGGTACTAGTTGTCATTATGTAGAGTAATTTACCTATGAAATACCAGTTTGTGAAACAGCATAGCAAAGAAGACTGTGGAGCTGCTTGTCTTGCTGCGATCGCTAAATATTATGGACGTACTTTTACTCTCAGCCGCATCCGGGAAGCGGTGGGTACTGGGCAATTTGGAACCACTTTATTGGGGTTGAAACGTGGAGCAGAAACACTTGGATTTAATGCTCGTCCAGTGAAAACTTCACCGGAAGTTCTCAATCGCATGAATGAAGCGCCACTACCTGCAATTATTCACTGGAAAGGCAATCATTGGGTTGTTTTATATGGTAAGAAAGGCAAAAAATGTTTAGTTGCAGATCCAGCCGTAGGTGTGCGTTATCTTTCTCCACAAGAGATAGCAGAAGGCTGGACAGATTGGTTAATACTTTTATTGGAACCCGATCCAATACGCTTTTTTGCTCAAGACGATGATAAAATTGGCGGATTTTGGCGTTTTTTCAAACGTGTTTGGATTTATCGTGCAATTTTAGCTCAAGTTTTACCTTTAAATTTAACATTGGGATTGCTATCTTTAGCTTCTCCTTTTTTGCTACAAATTCTCACCGATGATGTCTTGGTTCGGGGTGATACAAAATTACTGACTACTGTAGCGATCGCTGTGGTAGTGATGAATGTTGTTTCTCGTAGTCTTTCATTCGTACAATCTAATTTAATCGCTCACTTTGCCCAACGTTTACAATTAAGTTTAGTTCTGGAATTTGGACGGCAAATTTTAAGATTACCCCTCTCTTATTACGAAGCTAGACGTAGCGGTGAAATTGTCAGCCGCCTACGAGATATTAGCCAAATTAATCAGTTAGTTGCCAGCTTAATTATTAGTTTACCAAGTCAATTTTTTATTGCTGTAATTTCTTTTAGTATCATGGTTTTCTATAGCTGGAAACTTACGGTAGTTGCTGTATTTATTGCTATGATGATGAGCGTATCTACCATAGTATTCCAGCCGACTTTGCGACAAAAAACTCGCGAACTTTTAGTTCAAGAAGCAGAAGTACAAGGGGTTTTAGTAGAAACATTTAAAGGCGCTCTCACTCTCAAAACTACCACATCTAGACCACAGTTTTGGGACGAATTTCAAAGTAGATTTTCTCGTCTGGCTAACGTCACATTTAGTACAATTCAAATTGGCATTATCAATAATACCTTTTCTGGCTTAGTTGCGGGGATTGGTGGTGTAATTTTGCTGTGGTTTGGCGGTAATTTAGTGATTAATCCGGCAGAAAACCTTAGTATTGGTCAGCTGTTGGCTTTTAACTCCATGAATGGTAATTTCCTGGGTTTAATTGCTACTTTAATTAGTTTTGTCGAAGAATTTACGCGGGCAAAAACGGCTACACAACGCCTCACAGAAGTTATTGACGCCACTGCTGAAAATGAGGGCGATGAAATCAAGGCTTTTGCTGAAATACGCGGTAATGCAGATATAGTTTGTACAAATATTAACTTTCATTATGCTGGTCGGCTTGACTTAATAGATAACTTTTCTTTAACAATTCCTGGAGGAAAAGTTGTTGCTATTATCGGTAAATCTGGTTGTGGTAAAAGTACTTTAGCCAAATTGATTGCTGGATTATATCCACTGCAATCTGGAAATATTCGTATTGGACTTTATAACATCCAAGACCTTTCTCTTGATTGTCTACGTCAGCAGGTTGTTCTTGTTCCCCAAGAGCCTCATTTTTGGAGCCGTTCCATTGTTGAAAACTTTCGTTTAGGCGCACCACATGTTACATTTGAGCAAATTGTCAGAGCTTGTCAAGTAGCTGAAGCTGATGAATTTATTAATAATTTGCCTGAAAAATATCAAACTATTTTAGGTGAATTTGGTGCAAATCTTTCTGGTGGACAACGTCAAAGATTAGCAATAGCAAGAGCTATTGTTACAGATCCGCCAGTTTTAATTTTAGATGAATCTACAGGTGGACTCGATCCAGTAAGTGAAGCACAAGTTTTAGATAAATTGTTTCAACATCGCCGCGGTAAAACTACGATTTTAATTACTCATCGCCCCAAGGTAGTTAATCGGGCTGATTGGATTGTATTACTAGATCGAGGCAAATTAAAGCTTCAAGGTTCTTTGGAAGATCTGCGAACAAAACCAGGAGACCACATAGATTTTTTAATACCTTGAGTCAGGAGTCAGGAGTCAGGAGTCAGAATTCAGAATTCAGGAGTCAGAATTCAGGAGTCAGAATTCCTAATTAAAGTTTTGTTTACTAATAAATCTGAGATTTGGTGTGATAGTGAATTTTTCATCCTTCTTGTCTTAAATCTGGTAATTGTACAAAATTCATTCTGAATTCTGAATTCTGAATTCTGAATTCTGACTACTTATTTAATTATTAGGAGAAATATGCTTTATACCCATAATCAAAAGTTTATTCCATCACTAGAAAAAGATGAATTTCTTCCTCCTATTAGTACTTGGACATCTTTAGCTGGAGTATTACTACTTGGAAGTATTGGTTCTGCGATCGCTCTTTCTTCATGGATTAAATACAATGTCATGGTAGAAACTGCTGCAACTATTCGTCCAATAGGCGATACTAAGCTAGTGCAACCAGAAATGGAGGGAACTATTGAAAGTATTTTTGTGAAAGAAAATCAAATTGTCAAAAAAGGAGAAGTCATTGCCCGTTTGGATACACGACAATTGCAAATCAAAAAAAGTCAGCTGCAAAGCAATATCGAACAAAGTAGGGTGCAATCAATTCAAATTGATTCACAAATTGCTATTTTAGATACTCAAATATCAGCTGAAAAAAGATTTATAGAACGCAGTATTTCTTCTGCAAAAGCAGATTTAGAACGCAATCAACGAGAGTATCAAGAACAAAAAATTTCTACTCAAAGCGAACTGTTAGTTTCACAAGCTAATTTACAAAAAGCCAAAGCAAATTTGCAAAAAGCTCAAGCAGATTTAGACTTTGCTCAAATTGATAGCGATCGCTATCAACAATTAGCAGAAATGGGAGCCATTGGAAGGCGGGAATTTGAGCAGAAAAAACTAGTTGTTCAACAGACTAAATTAATAGTCGAATCAGAAAAAATATCAATTGAAATTGCTAAAGCTAAACTGCAATCAGCCGAAGCTGTAGTTAATCCTAGTATGGCCAAAATTGACATCGCCGAAGAACGCATTTCCCAAGAAATTGCTAGAGGTGAAGCAAGTATCGCCACATTAAACAAAGAAAAACAAGCTTTAATGCAGCGACAAGTGGAAATGCAAACCCAACTCAAACAATATCAAAAAGAAGTTCAACAAATTGAAACTCAACTGCAAAATAGCATTATTCGCGCTACTAGTGACGGTACAATTCTCAAGCTAAATTTGCGAAACCCTGGTCAAGTTGTGGGTGTTAGCGAATCTATTGCAGAAATTGTTCCTCAGGATGCTGCTTTAGTAATTAAAGCAATGGTTCCCAGCGCAGAAATTCAAAAGGTTGCAGTTAGCCAAAAAGTACAATTGCGAATTGATGCCTGCCCATATCCTGATTATGGTACTCTCGAAGGTGTTGTTACTAGTATTTCTCCAGATGTAATTACACCCGTGGATGGGAAAACTAATACTGGTTATTTTGAAGCCATAATTCAACCCCAAACACTTAAGTTTGGCAATGGTAAGCTTAAATGCCAAATTCAATCAGGGATGAATGCAAAAGCTAATATCATCTCCCAAGAAGAGACAGTATTACAATTTATGCTAAGAAAGGCCAGATTAGCCACTGATATTTAAAAAGAAGAATTCAAAATTCAGGAATCACAATCAATTAGTAGAGGATTTTAACTCACTACTAATTATCAAGTCACTCAATTTCAAGAAAGGTGTGGTGTTTATCCGTCTACATTTCTTAACCTGTCAAAATTAACGCCACATATTAATACCCAGTTTCAGATTTTTGTCTTTAACCCAAGCATATTGCTTTATCAGCTAGTTATACAACATATCCAAGTGAATTCTCGCAAATCAGGTTTTTATTCTCTCTTGTTAAGAAGTAAAGAACTAAATCAGTATTCTTAAATACTGAATTTGAAGTCTTGAATTCTGAATTGCTTTTTATCTCTAGTATTTAGCCATTATAGTTGCTTCTTTCCTGTTGGTGCAAGGAAAGAGAATTTTGTCTTTTTTAAAAGTAGCAAATACAGTAGATTTCATCTAAAATTTGCTAATAATACGTTGTAAATTTTTGATAAATTCTTGTGTCTCTTTTTTGGCAATGATTTTATAAAGATTGGCATTCTTTTCTGGAAAATATGCCGTGGGTTGCATAAAACTTTTTTCTGATGCTACTAAAATAGCTGACATAACAATATTATGTGAGCCGTCATTTGTGTACGAAAATTATACTTTGAATTGTCTACGTTATGTCCCTAGTATGGTTTCTGACATCTTATCAGAGAACTCAACGTTCATTGCAATGGTGGTCTGCTAGACAATCAATGAAACTATTTGTGGAAGCAGAAAAAATTCGGGATGATTTGTTACAGGAATCTTTTACAATACGTCGCAATTTAGATTTATTGGCAGTAGATAATCTGAATTTATCAGATAATAAAATTCAAGAATGCTTAAAGCAAATTGATAGTTTTCATCACTCTTTAGTGCAACTGAGCGATCGCTTATTTCCAGCATCCCTGCAAGACAGTTTTCCATTAGCTATTGAGTACTTATTAGAACCTTGGTTAGTATCTAATCCCCAGTTATATTTTGAAATCGATTTGCCTCTTTATTGGCGGCATGAACCAGCAGAACGTAGCTTAGTTGTATTAACAGCTTTAAATGAGTTACTAACCATAACTTTAACAGAAGTCTTGGCATTAACATCAATTTATATCAATTTAAAGCAACAAAAAACAATTGGTAAATTAATTGTAGAAATCACTTATTCTAATGTGTCTACATTTTTTCATCATTCTACACTACCAGAATTAAACTATCTTTGTGAGAGTTTTCAATTATTAACTTCTGGTAAATGTTTTAGTAAAACTAATAATTTGAGAATCTCTTGGCATTTTTATTGGTAATTATTATATTTGTTGGTATTTTTGGATAAGTAATTAATTATTAAAAATATTATTAGATTTCTTAATATGTACTTAATCAACAGACTGTAAATTATGAAACAAGAAATGTCCGAAAAGTCGTTGCTGAAAATTTTAGTCATTGATGACCATGAGTCAGTTTTAAGTGGAACAGTAGATATTTTACAAAAACATTACCCTGGTGCTGAAATCGCCACTGCTATAAATGCTAATAATGCTCTCACTAAAGTTAGTACTTTACAGTTAGATCTTGTAGTTATGGATCTTTCCATTCCAGAAAATTACGGAATCACAGCGCGACCTGACACCGGTGTTCAATTACTGAGAATTTTAATGAAACATTATCCTAATTTGAATATTCTTGTGCAAACTGCCCATGTCAGAACATTAGTGAGAATTAGACCTGATATTGATAGCCATAAAGGAGGTTTTACAGTCGCTGATAAAAGTCTTTCCACCCAAGAAATGTTAACTAGAGTTGATTGGGCATTACAGGGATTAACTCATACAAAAGATATTAAAGGAATTTATTCGGGATTAGAATTTAAACCAGAGTGGCTGAGAGTATTGACTTTAGCATTTGAAGAAGGATTACAAGACAAAACTATTGCCGAAAGAATGTGTATATCTGAACGTATGGTGCGTCATTACTGGAGTAAGTTACAAGATGCTTTAAATGTTTATCCTGATGAAGGAAAAAATATTCGGATTCAAACTGAAATCAGGGCTAGAGAAGAAGGTTTAATTGATTAGCTGTTGATAAAATTTCAGGGCTTTGTGTCATTAATTTTTAGTAAAAAATATTTTTAAATTTAAAAAACTAGAAAAGAATTACTTATAGCTAAAGGCTAGGAGGAAAGCTTATGCAGCCTGGGCTTTGGAAAATAATCAAAGAAGAAATTCGTATTTGGCGTGTAGGTGTCTTCCCAGGAATTATAGTCATTGCATTGGTGATTATTGCTCGTCTGAGTGGTTCAATGCAATCTTTAGAGTGGCTAGCTTTTGATAGTTTCTTGCGTCTACGTCCTGAAGAACCCATAGATGAACGAATTATAATTGTGGGTATAGACCGAGACGATCGCCTGATAGATTCTTCAATATCAGATAAAGATTTAGCAGCTTTACTATGGAAACTACACAAGTGTCAACCTAGAGTGATTGGTCTTGATATTTATAGGAATTTTCCGGTTAATCCCGGTCATACGGAACTGTTGACAGCTTTTAAAAATATCAAAAATTTAATCGTCATTGAAAAAGTATTGCCCAAACAAATTGCTCCGCCGCCCAATTTTTCTGGAGAAAAAATTGGCTTTAACGATCAAATTATGGATGCTGATGGCAAATTAAGACGAAGTTTATTAATAACACCAACATCCCAAGGAGAAAAGTTATCTCTATCTCTACGTTTAGCAGAAGTTTATTTAGCTCATGATTTAGATCATGAAAATATTATCTACAAAAATAGTAGCAGCAATGGTACAACAATTCAGTTTGGTAATATTGCACTACCAAAAGTTTTCCCTAACTCTGGAGGCTATATCCGAACTGATGTTACCGGAGTTCAAGTACTGTTGAATTTTCGTAGCGGTCGAAAAAGATTTAGAACTATATCTTTAAATGATATTAAAAACAACAAATTTAACTCCCAATGGTTACGCGATCGCATTGTAATTATTGGCATCACTTCCCCTAGCCGACAAGACTTAATAACTACTTCAGCAATTACATCTAATCACTCTCTCAAAAGACCAATTAATGGCGTAGAAATTCAAGCACATGCTGTTAGCCAAATTGTTAGCGCCGTACTTGATGACAGACCTCTTTTAAATACTTGGTCAGATGAATGGGAATATCTGTGGATTTTTGCTTGGGGATTTTTAGGAATTGCCATCGCTAGATTGAGCAAATCTCCTTTGGCAAATATCATTATTGTAATTACTACAACATCCAGCTTACTTGTAAGTTGTTATTTTCTCTTAACTTGGGGCTGGTGGGTTCCAATAATTCCTACAATTATCGTTTTAACTCTCAATGGGATAGAACTTACTGCTTTATATCAATGCGATAAAGCATTGCGATCGGGAATTAAAGCCAGACAAGATATTATTGAACGCACATTTGAAACAATTCACAATGGGCCATTACAAAGTCTGGCTAAAGTTTTAAAAATGGTTAAATACGAAGATTTACCAATCAAAGAATTACTTCCCGAACTCGAAAAAGAACTTGAAAAACTAAACCACGAACTCCGAGGAATTTACGACTTTTTACAACGAGAACCCCCAACTCAAGATAGTAGCCTTTATTTAGGAAATACTTTAGTCTTAAATTTGCAAGATCCTTTACACGAGATTCTTTATCAAGTTTATAGCCATACCTTAGCGCGAGACTTTCCTTGCTTTAGAACTATCAAAGTTAAAATCCGTACTTTTGAACCTATAGATGAGCGATACTTAAGCATAGAACAAAAACAAGGACTCTGCCGATTTCTCGAAGAAGCTTTGTGCAATGTTGGTAAACATGCCATTGGAGTTACTCGTCTAGAAGTCACTTGTTTTGCATCCGAAGGCTGGTACACCTTGAGCATTATAGATGATGGTTTCGGCGTTAATTCATCTAGAGAAGGTCGCGGTACTCAACAGTTTAGAAATTTAGCAAAGCAACTCAAAGGTAAATTTCAACGAGTTCCTCTTTCTTCTAGAGGAACAATTTGTGAATTGTCTTGGCCTATAACTAAATGTTGGTATTTTAATAAATAATCATATATATAATTCATGGTAAACTTTATAGTCATTCTATGTAAGAGAATGTATTTTCTAGAAATCAATTAGTTCGCAAATCTATCATTTTTTTTGCTTAATACTGTAATTGAGTCTTCCTCAACAGCTAATGAATTAGTACACAACTAATTTCTATACTTAATAATAAGATTTCCACATTATTAATTAAGTGGCTAATCTGGCTAAAATAACTATTGATGGGGGTAAAAACATGGTAGAATTAAGTCACTCATTTACCCAAATAAAGTCAGGATTATATTATCAAAATAGCCGAGAAAATAGCAAAAAGGCAGAGCAGCTAGCAGACACCTGGAATTATTATCTTCAAAGTTTACATCAAGCCATTGCTGAGTCAAATACAGCAAAGGAAATGACTCAAAAAGATTACGATCGCGTTCAAGCTTTGGCGGTGGCGTGGGAAAAAGAAATTCAAATTGCCTTGAAAAACTCTTGTGAACACCGAATTCGTCAGGCATTGGCGTGCAAACAAAACTATACTGCAAGAGCGCGAGAACTAAAAACTTTAGTAGAACGACATATTATCCACCTCAGCATTCTTCAAACCCGACTAGCCTATTGGCAAAATCAACTTTAACAGGGAAAAAATTGAGGTGGGCAGAGAAATCAATTCAAAATGACGCTCGCGGACACGGCGAATCGTAGCTCAAACAAAATTCATGCATTAAAGAACTTTTGACTTTTCAATGCCCAATGCCCCATGCCCCATGCCCCATCCTAATAAATTGGCCGTATTTTGCTCATTAACCGTGCCACTATAGAAACATAGAGCTGCAACTTGAGCAAGAGGAAGACTAGAGAAAGCTGTGCAGATAACATTCTTAGGGACGAGTTCCGGGGTACCCACGCGATCGCGCAATGTTTCCAGCGTCGCCCTGAGATTACCCCAAAGGGCAGAAATGTGGTTATTTGACTGTGGCGAAGGCACTCAGCATCAAATTTTACGGAGTGAACTAAAAATCAGTCAACTCTCCCGAATTTTTATCACCCACATGCACGGCGACCACATTTTTGGCTTGATGGGACTTCTTGCTACTTGCGGCTTGGCTGGTAATGTCGAACGAATTGATATCTACGGCCCGCCTGGATTAAACGAATACATTCAAGCCGCCTCGCGTTATTCCCACACACACTTTTCCTATCCCATCAAAGTCCATGCCATCCGTCCAGGGATAATTTATGAAGACGATGACTTCGTCGTTAGCTGTGGTCATTTACATCACCGAATTACAGCTTTTGGGTATCGCGTAGCCGAAAAAGACCGCACAGGACGCTTTGATCTCGAAAAAGCCAAAGCTTTGCAAATTCCTTCAGGCCCCATTTACGGCCAACTCAAACGCGGTGAAACAGTAACTCTTGAGGATGGACGTGTGATTCATGGTGCCCAATTCTGCGGCCCTACAGAAATTGGGCGCAAAATTGCCTATTGTACAGACACAATTTTTTGTGATGGCGCAGTGGAATTAGCTCATGATGCAGATGTATTAATTCATGAAGCCACCTTTGCCCATCAGGATGCAGACATGGCTTTTCAGCGATTGCATTCCACAACCACAATGGCCGCCCAAACAGCTTTAGCTGCTGGCGCACATCGGTTGATTATGACCCATTTTAGTCCCCGCTACGCTCCTGGAAATAACTTAGAGTTAAAAGATCTGCTTCAAGAAGCCCGTGCAATTTTTAAGAATACTGATATGGCTTATGATTTCATGATTCATGAAGTACCCAGGCGGCGGGAAGTGGAGTTAACCAAAGCAAGGGTTTAAATTTGGGATTTGATATCATGTCCCCCCACTTAATAGATGTAGCTTGGATTGAGGAACAAAATCCAACACCAACAATTCCTGGTTTTGTTGAATAATGTATTGCGTCAACCCAAGCTACAGATATTTTTTCAGAGTAATAAGCAGGTAAACATAATTAAAACAAGTCGCAAGTCGCAAGTCGCAAGTCGCAAGTAAGTTTTGTGACGGGGATTTAGACCCCGACCCAAAACTTACCGGTTATTGAACCGGGGGACTTAAACCCACGGTACTCGGTTAAATGTCAGATTAGAAGTTTGTTCGTAGTCAGCGATTTATCGCTGTCAACAAGGAGTTTAAAAGGGCTAAAGCCCATACTACGAACTTGAACGTTCTACTTAAAAAGAGCGTTAAATAACCACAAGATTGGTGTTATTCAAGGCAGGATTGCCAGACAAGGTGGCAATTTGTAGCGGTGCAGAGCCTCCTAAGCTGCCATCGGCATCATAGAATAAAGCTCCATTTGTCGTATTGTAAATGAAGCGCTGGTTTGCGGTGTTTGCTGTGGTAATGCCCGCGCCGGAACGAAAACGGTCTGGGGTGAGGTTACCTGCGACCAATCCGCCACCAAAACTGACGGCAGATATCTGAATTTTGTCGCCAGCAGCACCGCTGAAGCCAATAATTGTATCCAAGCGATCGCTTGGTGCTGTAAACCGATAAATATCTGCCCCATCATTCCCAGTTAGGGTATCATTTCCGCTACCACCAACTAATAGGTCGTTGCCAGAACCACCCGTCAGTATATCGTTACCGCCACCACCAGTAATTGTGTCATTCCCCGCACCTCCATTGAGGTTATCGTTACCAGTACCGCCAGCGATGGAGTTGTTCCCGGCATCGCCAGTGAATACTCGTCCAAGATCGTTGAGCGTTAGACGGTAGTCTCCCGTAGCCCCCGAACCAGCGACATCCCCAACACCCGTGACAGCGCTGTAATTCGAGTTCGGGTTCAGGGACGCGCCGACGTAGTATGTGCCCGCTTGACTAAATGTGTAAGCCAAGTAGGAAAACTGGCTAGAGGCTTCACCCGGCGCAGCTCCATCGTTGTTGGCAGCCAGTTGTGTACCGCTGGAGTTGAAGACCCTGAGGTAAGTGTTGAGGTTTGACCCATTGCGAGAATCGACATCAAACCCCACCCGTTGCCCAGCAGAAACTGTAAATTTAACTAGATCTACATCAGTTGGTACATTCAAGCTAAAGTCAGCGAACTGACCTAGAGTCTTGATATTCCCTGCACGATTTTCAACTTCAGCGATGGTGTCATCAGGATCTTGACTCGGACTGACGAACTTTGAGGTCAGGGTGTAGTTTGTGGAACCGTTAACCCCCTGGACACGGGCAAAATACCGCCCAGCTCCTAGTAGACGTGAGAGAGTTTCTGTTGGGGAGTTCAAGACGTTTGATGTGGCTAAGATATCGCCGGCATCGATGACACCGTTGTTATTGACATCTTTAATCAGTGACAGCGATAAATCTTCGCCAGCAACGCCTGTGGTGTTGAGTGTGACTTCGTAAGTGCTTGTTAAATCGAAGCGATAAAAGTCGTTGACATCGCTGGAAGCATCGAAGAATTGTTCGATGTAGTCCTGGAAAATTTGGTTTGGCGGTGTCGTCCCACTAATGGCTGCTAATGGGCGGGCTGTGCTTAAGGTATTTCCGGCGTAGTCTGACACCAGTCGCAGGGAGTAGGCGGCTTGTTCGCCACTACCAGTGGCGTGGATAAAGTAGGTTCCTGCTGCCAAGTTTGCACTCAAGGAGCCAACACTAAATGGCGTAATTGTTTCACCAGCATCGAGGCGCTGATTATTATTTAAGTCTCGGACAATTGACAGAGTTGGATTCTGGGTAGTTCTAGAGTAGTAGGGGTTATTAAATGCCGAAGCCGAAAGTTGCCCCGCAGTACTCATTGTGAACTTGAAGTAATCAGAGAAATCACCCGCACTGATGCCAAATCCATCATTAATATAAGGTGTTTCCCCTACTAGATTACCGAGCGATCGCGCCTTTGATAGATTGTTGTAGGGCTGTGGATCGCCAGGAACAGCATCAAAGTCTGAATCGATATCAAGTTGATAGTTGGTATAAGCCCCGTTTTGCACCACCTGAACGTAATAAGTACCCGCCCCTAAAGTGGTTGAGAGGCTATCATCTCCTGGATTCGACGATGAAAGGATAACTTCATCTGCTGAAATAAACCCATCGTTGTTTGTGTCGCGGGCGAGGCGTAAATTGGCGTCGAAGGTTGGAGTCGGGAAGGCAAAAGTATCGATATCCAACCGGATATCAATAGGTGAGGTTTTATCCAGGGTGAATTTGTAGAGGTCATTAGCATCTTCATAGGTTGGCAGCCCAAATGGGCCCCCTACCATATCGTACAAGCGACGACTACTACCACTGACGTTGCCTAAGTCTCGTGCAGTGCCAGTAACATCACCTGCGTAATCAGTGACAATACGCAGGGTGTAGGGGTCGGAGCCGGAAATCTGGGTGTACCTGACGTAGTAAGTGCCAGCAGGGGCGGAGTAGCGGTCAACATTCAGACCATCGCCCACCGTACCGGAGATGGTTCGCAATACGTTGCCATTGGAGTCGAGCAATTCCATCTTGGCCTGCAACCCACCAGTATAGGTGAAATCCTTCATCCGCAGACTGATGGTGCCAGGGGCTTCCATCTTAAACTTGACGACATCAACGTTATCGCGGTAGTCGAGATAGTCTTGCCAGTTAATCTTGTTGTAAGCCAAGTATTTATCGCTGCTTTGTCCCCAACTAGTACCGATATCCCTGGCTGTCGCTAAGGTCGAGCCAGAATAATCGTTGTATAAGTACAGCGAATAATTTGTGGGATTTCCCGAATAATGGCGTACCTTTACGTAGTAGTACTGGTTACCTTGTAGCGAAGTATTAATTGTCTCGCTCAAGTTGCCGCCCTTGGTACTACTGGCAATTAGATTCTGGTTTTGGTCGTAGATAAAGAGATCGGCGTCGGCTGACAACCCAAGCATAGAAGCGTAGAGGTTCGATGGGCCGTAAAGCGTGTAGAACTTGTAGTAATCGTCAGTGTCAGTTGAACTCACCGAATCGATAAGGATTACATTCTGCTCAAGGTAAAAGTTTGAATCTGGTTCGATTGGTGTCGCGGTCAAGAAAGTATTATTAGGTTCTGCCATAAAAATAATTTTTAGCTAAGTGTATGCAGAAAAAACCACAAACAGGTTGAAAGTTTCGCAAAAGATATAGGAATCCGACTTGATAACTGAACGTACTTGTGTAGTCAGGGAACGGGAAACAGCGAGTAAAAGTGTACTGATTTTTTCTCCAAATCAAATATGAGTCCTATAGATAAGTTGTGAAAGTTTTACACAGTTGTGTAAAAGCTTGAAAGCACGCTCATTATCATACTTTTTCCATCTAGCAAAGATTAAATTTTAATAACCTTTACAAATCATAGAAAACACCATCGTCTTATCAAGTAAATACCTGAAATTCTTGGCAGATCATCACTTGAAAATTAGCGATGATTCTCTAGCTAACTCCGGAATTTACCGTATAAGTCCAAAACTGGAATCTTAGCCATTTGCAATTATCTTTTCAAATCAAGTTAACTGCTAGCCAAATCAGATCTTTTTTGGTGGTTATTAGAATCTTCATTGAAAGTTTGCAGTATTCCAGAAATAGAATTGATTAAAAATGACCTTTATTGTTACTGTTTAGGCACAAACATTTAAAAAAATACTTAGCATTTTGCTATACTTCGTTACTATGTTCAAACCCCGAATTGCTCAGCATCTTCCCAAATGAAGGGTTAAGCATAGTTGACAAATCCCCCATTTATAATTATTGATAAAGCTACCTTTTTATTGAGAATTAACCACGAAATAATCAGGATAAAAAAGGTGAGTCAATAATCTCACAAATGTTGAAAAATATCTGGCTAATCAATATAGGACTTACGCAACACCCATATTGTCATTGCGATGAAAACGCAGTACAGGGAAGTAATCCCATTGTTTTTGGCGATTACCTCTCTACCAGACGCTTCACTCGTAATCACGTAAAATCGTAGTTATTGCGTAAGTCCTGCAATAGTCTAGTTAGAAAGGGGGTTAGGTTTAGTGTTAGTTTTCACATAACCTGAAAAATCAGCCTGAGACTAAAATGCAGTGGCAAATTCCAAGAATCAGCTACTACCACTACGCAAAAGTTGATTTTGGGCTACTGCGCCATTTTGCAGACGCAAAGCGGCTTACCGTAAGTTTTTTATTTACAAGTTAAAAAAATCACGTTTTTAGCTATTAGTAATGTGCTAAATTACAAAACCATATAGTTAAAT
>NZ_JACKZU010000743.1:0-1001 GCF_014222165.1 Nostoc sp. 2RC | reverse complement strand
AATTAAAATTTAGATTTTGGAATTAGTTTATTTCAGGCGTTATCAAGAAAGAATGAAGACGCCAGTCACCAGATTTTCTTGTCTGACTTCTGACTTCTGAGTTCTGAATTCTGAATTATTCTTTAGGGTAGTTTATCTTAACTTATGACACGGCGTTTATTTAGGCAGAATGAAATAAAGGTAAATAAAGTATTTACCATAGTTATTTTTACTACATTGACAGCAATTAGTAGCGTTTCTTGCACTAAGAATAACAATGTATTGATTACAGAAGTCGGAGTTAATCCACCTACCCGCCGTTCAGCTATCAGAACTAAAGCTGAGGCATTTTATGTCCAGGGAAAAAATCAGCATATCAACGGCGATTTGCAAGCGGCCATTGCTTCCTACGATAAGGCAATTAATGAAAATTCTGAATATGTCGCTGCATATAACAGCAGGGGACTAGCTTATTTTGATTTAGGAGATAAAGAAAAAGCGATCGCAGATTACAATCAAGCACTGCGTATCAATTCCAACAACGCCGAAGCCTACAATAACCGGGGAAATGCCCGCGCCTCACAGGGAAACAACCGAGAAGCAATTAAAGATTACAGTGAAGCAATTCGCCTCAACCCCAACTACGCCGAAGCCTACAACAACCGGGGAAATGCCCGCGCCACATTGGGAGAACAAAACAGAGGGATAGATGATTTTGACCAAGCCATTGCCCTCAACCCCAGATATGTCATTGCTTACAATAATCGGGGAAACGCCCGTGCTGCCAACGGAGATCCACAAGGAGCGATCGCAGATTACAATGAAGCGATTCGCCTCAATCCTAACTTTGCCCCTGCCTACAATAACCGAGGCAATGCCCGCGCCAAAAATGGAGACAAAGAAGGGGCACTTAAAGACTTAGAACAAGCAGCAAACATCTTTCAAACTCAAGGAAACAACGATTTATATCAACAAGTAACGAGAAATATTAAAGAACTTGCACAGTAGGGGGGGTGGGGAGA
>NZ_JACKZU010000742.1:0-1007 GCF_014222165.1 Nostoc sp. 2RC | reverse complement strand
GTTAGAACTTTTAGTAAAATAATTTATACAATAAAAATCAAAATTGATAACCGTATTTATACTTAAATAAATTTACATAAATTCATACGAATCTTATATCAAGATAGGATCTACGTTTGATGTGAATTATCCAAATCAACGAAATATCAATAATTATTTGTCTTGTAGAGTAGAGACGTTGCAATGCAAGGTTTCTACAAGCAAAAATCAGGGGTTTTAGCGTCTAATCGATATAATGCGTGATTTTTATTGTTCGATCAATAATTCTGGTGCTACCAATCCTTTTTGGATAGCCAATACTGCGGCTTGAGTGCGATCGCGTACTTCTAGTTTCTGTAAAATTGCATGGACATGAACCCGCACTGTACCAGGGGCGATGTAGAGAACTTCTGCAATTTCTTGATTGCTTTTGCCAGCTGCTACCAATGCTAAAATTTCTTGTTCGCGCTTTGTTAAAGGATTTTCTAAGGTTTCTGGAGTTTTTGTTGCTATTGGTGTTGTAGTACCTTCAAAAGCTGCCCTAATTTCTGTTGTTGCGGTTTGATCCCACCAAGAAGCCCCGGCTGCAACCGATCGCACTGCTAAAATTAGAGACTCAGCGGGAATACCTTTGAGGCAGTAACCTTGTGCCCCAGCAGCAATTAACCGTGAAACTAGCGGTTTTTCCGAACGAGACGTTAAAACGAGAACTGGTAAATTTGGGTGCTTCTGCTTGATTTGACGACAAGCCTCAATCCCACCAATTCCCGGTAAACCGATATCCAGCAAAACCAAATCTAGAGGATATTGATTGGCTAATTCTACAGCTTGTTCTCCGTCTTCAGCCTCTGCAACAATCTCCAAAGTAGTCTCTTGTTGCAACCGCATTCGCAGACCAAGTCGAAATAATTCATCATCTTCAACAAGTAAGATTTTTGTCATTTTTTATTGGACATTGGGGAAATAGGGATAGGGGAAAGGGAAAGGGGTAAGGGGAAAAGGGGAAGATTAAATTTATTCCTTTTCCC
>NZ_JACKZU010000741.1:0-1020 GCF_014222165.1 Nostoc sp. 2RC | reverse complement strand
CCCCCATCCCCCCATCTCCCCACTCTCTTAATTCACATGGTCAACTTTGAAACTCAATCCGGGGAAAATCCAATTCAGCTATCCCACGCCGAAACAGATGCTTTGCTTGCAGCAGTCAGCGAGCAATTAAATCAAAATACCTTCAACCCTGATGACCAAAAAATCCTCAAGCAAATGATTGAGAGTATGGGAGATTCACGGGGAATGGTACGTTTGAGTTTTGCTGAGGCATTGGGTAAAGTCGGTAAACCTGTAACTCCTCTATTATTGGAAGCGGTGGCAAATCACCCAAATCCAGTTGTCAGGAGAGCCAGCACTAAAACTTTGACATTGATTGCCGATCCGATCGCAGTTCCCACCTTAGTGAATGCCCTCCTCAATGATGAAGATACCGTAGTCAAAGGTTCCTCAGTGGGAGCGCTGGCTAGAATTGGTGAAGCTGCCGTACCAGCATTGTTGGAAATTTTAGCTTCATCCACATATCCAGAAAGCGCTAAAGGATATGCAGCATGGGCGTTAGCATTTATTGGAGCAGAGGGTAGAGAATATCTATATCGAGAAATTAACTCTGATTCACCAGAAGTCAGGGCGGCGGTGGTGGGAGCGATCGCTAAAATCGCTGAAGAAAGTACAGAAACCGAAGCATTTCAAATCTTGATTAATGCCCTCACCGATGCATCTCCAATCGTGCGATGCGAAGCTGCGGTAGCTTTGGGTAGCTTAGCTCATCAACCAGCGATTCCCAACTTCGTTGAGTTATTGCATCATCCCGATTGGGAAACTCGAAAAGCAGCCGCCTTAGCATTAATGAAAATTGGTGATGTTATTGCCTTAGAACCTCTGCAAACCGCATTGACGCAAGAACAGGAAGCAGGAGTTCAAGCGGTAATTAAATTAGCAATTTCTCAACTTGAAAAAGATTAAAAATAAACACAATCACGTGTTATATCATGTCCGCTTGATTACTTATTAAACCCGAAAAACCCCACCCCTTAATCCCCTCCCCGCTCTTCGGGAGGG
>NZ_JACKZU010000740.1:0-1020 GCF_014222165.1 Nostoc sp. 2RC | reverse complement strand
CGTGCTAGTTGCAGTACTTGTAATAGTACACAAATACTATGATTTAGCGATCGCCTGTGCCAGTTGCGTAAGTCCTGTAAGAGTACAAATCCTCAAGGATAAATTTAGCCAGAGTTTAGGACTACCTTTTAAAGAACTGTTGCCAGAACCTGCAATTAAACAAGCAATTTCTGAGCTAAAAATTAAATATAGAAAGAGATTATTTGACCCATTAATAAATTTGTGGACATTTTTATCACAAGTTTTAGATACGGATAAAACTTGCCACAATGCTGTGAGTAAAATAATTGCCCATCTAGCAGAATCAGAAGTAGAAATTGGGGTAAAAGTAGCGAAGACACTGTTGGCGAATTGCGAAAACGCCTATGCTCGATTAGTTAATTCAGCAATGAAACGATTAAGAGCTTTAAGTGCCGTTTTGTATCCAGTGGCTTGCTTACCTAACTTCAGTTCCAACAAAATGCGATCTCGCGCAGCGAGCAAGCTTCGCTTATCGCGTAAAGCTTCAAGTGCTTCTAGTTGGGGCAGTAAAGTGGTTGACGTTTGAGGATGCTCATTATTTGGTGTAATACACAGAGAAAGGGAATCTGCTCCCCATGTATTACTTGGTAGAAGTTGTTCTTCATCTCGTGTAATACTTGGTAAGGTATTGTCCCGCACAATTTGTTCTAAATAGTCAGCCCTAGTTAAACCGTTGCATTCTGCTGCAATACCCAAAACTTTCCAAGTTTCATCGGTGAGTCTCAGAGAACGGACTAAACGGTAGTCATCATTTTTGATTGCAAACTTTCCTTGAATATCGCGTTTCATCAAAATTTTTCCATGTATTACACCGTAAAGCTAAACAATTTTTAGATGTCAGTCAACCGTGTAATACATGGGGAAGATGTTTGTTCTTTGAATTAACAAGGTGTGCTTTGTAGCTGTTTGAAGCGAGACGAGCTGTGATTTTACCCCCCGCATGACCAAATTTTGAACCATAGCGTGACCAAAAATTAACGTAATTTCAAGGTTTTGAGC
>NZ_JACKZU010000739.1:0-1025 GCF_014222165.1 Nostoc sp. 2RC | reverse complement strand
TCTTTCCATCTCCCCTTTCCCCTTTGCCCCTTGCCCTTTGCCCTTTGGCGAAGCCATCTCCCCACTCCCCAATTTTTTGCAGCCAGAATCTAAGAAAATAAAAACGACGAAGTAATTGACATAGATTTCCTGCAAAAACCAATATGGCTATTAATCGACGTTATTTCTTGTTTTTACTCACAGCAGGTGCTGGTGCATTTGCGTTAGATGCTTGTGCATTGGCAGAAAATTCTCCTCCAGAGAACACTCGAACTCCTGACACAACACCAAATACAACAGGTGCCATCCAACTACCACCGTTACCTTATCCCTACGAAGCATTAGAACCACACATTGATGCCAAAACAATGCAGTTTCATCACGATAAACACCACGCAACTTATGTCAAAAATCTGAATGGGGCATTAGAAAAATATCCAGAACTCAAAAGTAAAAGTGTAGAAGAACTTTTGCAAAGACTTAACACAGTACCACAAGACATTCGCAAAACAGTGCAAAATAACGGCGGTGGTCATGTGAATCATTCGATGTTCTGGCAAATTATGAAACCCAAAGGTGGTGGAGAACCAACAGGAGATATAGCCTCGGCTATTAACCAAAACTTTGGTAGTTTTGCAGCCTTCAAAAAACAGTTCAACGAAGCAGGTGCTGGTCGTTTTGGTAGTGGTTGGGTTTGGCTAGTGCGTAACAAAGATGGCAAATTACAAGTAACTTCTACAGCTAATCAAGATAGTCCCCTCAGTCAAGGTCAATATCCCATCCTGGGAAATGACGTATGGGAACACGCATATTATCTCAACTACCAAAACCGTCGCGCTGATTACTTGGAAGCATGGTGGAACGTTGTTAATTGGGATGAAATTAACAAGCGGTTTGCAGACGCTAAAAAATTTAAATTTGCTTAGTTAATCGCTATGGAGAGAAAAAATAATTACCCGCCCAGGTAACTCCAAAAAATAAATTCTTCCCCTTGAGGTTGTTGACTATACCTCTTGCAAAAGTGCTTTTTGCACTCTTTTGGGAAA
>NZ_JACKZU010000738.1:0-1053 GCF_014222165.1 Nostoc sp. 2RC | reverse complement strand
GTTGGGGAGGGGTCTTGTCTATGTGTTGCATTATTTTTTCAAATTGGTATAAGTTTTTTATCTTTGGCGATCGCACTACTGTAAAACTCCTATTTGATTCAGCAAAAAACCCCATACAATTTAAAAAGGTAGATTCCCTAGTTCCCAGTTTCTATTTCCTTTTTAATTTTGACATCCGGGTGAATTTTGAACCCCAGTTGCTCAAGTTTTAAATGAGAAAACGACTCCTTGAGAATGATAGTAAACGGATATCGCTGGAATACAGTAGCCTTACCTTGTGACAATAGTAACCTAGCACGGCTGATACGTACTGGGTATAACGGTTGTTGGTTGGCATCGAGAATTAAAACTTTGCTCATGTATTAAATTCCTGACAAAATTAAACTTGATTCATCTGATTGTGCCAATGGAAATCACAAGGAACTTCAAGAAATAAATTACTGTTTAAAGGGTTGAGTGTGAACTGTCAACAGCAAACAACACCAATATAGGAATCCGGTTTGATTCCTGAATTTACTTGTGTAAGAAGGAAATAGGGAACAGGGAACAGGGAACAGAAAAAAGGGAGTATAAGTGTACTGAGTTTTTTCAGTAATCAAATATGAATCCCATAGCATATTTTTTTACTTGGAAGTTACCAACTGTTGTATGACTCCTTTGATGAAACACAGGATAATCATGAGAGTGTAGAATCAAACCCCAGTACTCTCACGTTTATTGCCCATTCAGCTGTAGTATTACTTTTAAAGTACGGTAACTCGGTCGATTAAGTGTATAATTACTAAAAACAGAAATTATCACATACAAATTCAAAAAGCAAGTCCTCTTTTGATCGGCTACTGCACTTATCAAGAATAAATTAACCAATTTATTTAAATATATACACCGAACACGATTGCCACAATCCGCACCCGCATTGGGATATACAATCACTTTTTTGACATCAACCCCAATTAAATTTGTGAACTCCCGCTACAGGGTGAACGAAATTTTGTGTGGGATTTCTAGCTAAGTATCCAAAAAATTACCCTCCACACTCCCCACACTCCCCAC